>DATFAX010000057.1:0-24006 GCA_035254125.1 Holophagaceae bacterium
GGGTCACACCCGTTCCCATCCCGAACACGGCAGTTAAGACTTGGAGGGCCGATGATACTGCGTTTTTAAGCGTGGAAAAGTAGGTCGTTGCGACGTTAAATTCGATAGGCCCCTGAGAAATCAGGGGCCTTTTTGCGTCTGAATTGGGGCGGCAAAGCTTTAACAGCAATCATTCTTTTACCTTGTTGTTTATATGAATATTGAACAACATGGTGGGAGCTTTCGCGTCTGGAGCTCATGTGTTCAAGGCCATTGCCGTAGCGGGACTTTCCACCTTCGCCATGCTGGCTCAGGAAACCAAAGAATCTCCCCTGAAAATTGGAGAGGAGATCTGCATTACGGCTAACAATACCGGCGCTTCCGCGCATATGGTGCTGGGGACAAGGCCACTGAATGATGCTCCTCCCTTTCTGAAGATCCCGCGGGATCAACGGCCGGATGTATCGGATTTCGGAGTTTGCGATGAAGGGGGGAAACTATCCCTGATCCGTGACCATAAAGGCAAGATCCTGGTGATCACTTTTTGGACATATTCCTGCGAGGGATCCCTCCGGCAGTTGAAGGAACTGGAGTATTTCCAAGGCGAAGAGAAGCGGGGGGACTTCCTTGTCTGGCCGACCCACAACGAAGGCTGGGGACCGGTCATGTCCTTCATCCGACGCAAGAAGGCGGCCTTCGGAGAAATTCGGATCTTCAAGGCCGGCATCGCAGAGCATGGGATGCATGTGCTTGGGAACCCGATCACCGCCCTTCCCATGACCTATGTCATCGACCGGAAGGGACGCCTCGCGGCTTCCTATTCCGGTTACCGGGTTGGCCGTCTCGCGGCTTTGCTGAACGAGTATTACAACGAGAAGTAGCATCCTGGGCCTGAGTCCTGTGGTCATGCGGAGGACATTGGGGCAAGAACGGTTGATTGAAATTCGCTAAAAATTCGCCATACTTGATTCCCCAGGTAGGGAGGATCGGATGTTGGCGATGTGGGTTCCGGAACTGCCCTTCCAGCTGGCGGCCCAGCAGGACAGGGCATTGCGGGACCGGCCCCTGGCCTTCCTGAGCCCCCACGGGGGACGGGTGGCCACGCTGTGGCTCCTCAACGCCCGGGCCCGGGCGGAGGGCCTCCGCACGGGCGATCCCATGGACATGGCCCTGCAGCGGGTGCGGAGCCTGCGGGTGCTGGACCCCACGCCCCGCACCTGGTGGGAGGCCCAGGGCTGCTTCCGGGACTTCCTGCAGCAGTGGACGCCGCAGGGGCTCGTGTCCCGCATGGGCGAGGCCCTGGTGGAGCTCCAAGGCACTCAGCGGCTCTACGGGGCGCCCCAGGATGCCGCCCGGCGCATCCAGCGGGAGCTTCAGGCTTCCTATGGCTGGGATAGTCAAGGCGGGCTCTCCGTGAGCGCCACGGCGGCGGGCTTCGCTTCCCGGTTGGGGGTGCCCTTCGTGGATGTGGACCCTGGGGGTGAGCGGGAATTCCTCGCCCCGCACCCCCTGCAGCGCCTTCCGGAGCTGTCCCCACGCTGGCTCTGGCGCTTCCGGCGCCTGGGGTTGCGCAGCCTGGGGGACCTGCAGCCCATTCCCCTGCCCACCCTTTCCCAGCTGGTGCACCCCGATGAGGCCCCGAAGCTCCTGGCGCGGGTCCGGGGTGAGGACCGTCCCCGGCTGCCCCTGCTGACGGAACCCCAGGGCCGCAGCGTCCATCGCTGGCGCCTGGAGCCCTCCTGCCTGCCGGAGGAGGTGCCCCTGGCGAAGTGGGTGCTGAAGCTCCTATGGGATGAGATCCGCTCACCCCGCGCCCTCACGGTCGCCTGGTGGGACATGGATGGGCAATCCCATCGCTGGGTGGCACCGCCCGAGGTCCTCCTGCACCCGCCCTTGGGACTGGCCCCTGCCGTGGAGCAGGCCTTCCGGAGCCTGGCCACCCGCCGGATCCTCGTCCATCGGCTGGAAGCACGGCTGCGTTGGGGCCTTGGCCAGTCCGTGGGCCTCTTCCAGGCGGAGTCCGACGTCAAACTCGGACGGCTGGAGCGGGCCATGGCACGCCTCCGGCGGCGCTTCCCGGAGGCGGAGGTGCGACCCGGCTGGATGGTGGCGGAACCGGGGATCCCCTATGGCGGCCGGCCTTCATGAGCGGTCTGTTCGTCATCTCCGACTTCAGCGTGGGCGAGGGCATCTACACCGCGAGGACGCTGTTGAAGCTCGCCCGCCGCCTGGGCTATCGGGATCTGGTGCTCTGGGACAAGGGCATGCAGGGCTATCCCAAATTGCGGGATGAACTGGACTGGGCCCGGGAGCTGGAATCCCTGGGCCATGGCCACACCTCTTTCGAGGGGCCGGGCCCCGCACCGTCCGAGCTGCGCCTGCACCTGGGCTGCCGCTTTGATTGGCGGGGCCAGGCCTACGGGGCCCTGCCGCTGAACAGGTTTGGCTACGGGGAGCTGAACCGCCTCCTCACGGACCAGGCCCACGGTCGCGTGGGCCATTTGCCCGAGGGCTGCCTCCTGCTGGCCGAGCGCCTGGAAGGGCTGGACCTCCTCTGCCGGGAGGGGACTCCGGCCACGCTGCTGGCCCATCCCGGTCGGATCCAGGAGGCCCGCAGGGCCCTGGCGGCGGGGTTGCCCGTGGTGGCGCCCCAGGTGCTGCGGTTCTGCACGGCTGAAGGGCTCGAGCTGCATCGACTGAAGCGGGCCATCGCCACCCAGAGCACGCTCCCGCGCACGGAGACCCTGTGGACGCTTTCGGAGGCCGGCGTGCATCGCCGTACCTGGGAGGCCCGCTTCCCCGCAGCGGATCCAGGCATCGCGCGTCAGACGGCCGCACTGCTGGAGGCAGCCTCCGGGTGGTCCATCCCCTGGAATGCCGCGACCAAGGATAACTGGGTCATGGCGCCGCCCCTGGGGCTGGAGGATGCGGATCTCGATGCGGTGCTGGTCCGACGGGTGCGGGAGGGGCTCGCCAGGATCCCGGTGAAGGGCGATGCCGAGGCCCGCCTGGCCCAGGAACTGCCCCTGATCCGCACCAAGGGCTTCGCCGCCTACTTCCTCTTGGTGCAGGACCTTCTGGATGCGGGCGAATTGCGCGCGGGTATCTGCGGGCGGGGCAGCGGCGCGGCCTCCCTGGTGAGTTACGGCCTGGGGCTCAGCAACGTGGATCCCGTGGGTACGAAGCTGCTCTTCGAGCGCTTCCTCACGCCGGAGCGGGTGGATCCGCCGGACATGGACATCGACTTCGCCTGGGATGAGCGCAACGAGGTCATCCTCCGGGTCTTCGAACGCTACGGCACCGAGCGCGTCGCCATGGTCGCCAACCACGTATTCTTCAAGACCCGCTCGGCCCTCCGCGCCGTGGCCCTGGCCCACGGCCGTCCCAAGGAGGAGCTAAAGGCCATGAGCCAGCGGAGCCGGGGTTGGGAAGGCGGCCTGGGTGACCTGGCGCCCGGTCACCCCTGGGCACCCATCCTGAAGCAGGCCGAGGCCATCAAGGGCCACTTCCAGCAGTTCTCCGTGCATCCGGGTGGCGTGATCATCACGCCGGGGCCCCTGTGGGAGCACGTGGCCTCCCAGCCGGCCCCCGCCAAGGAGGGCGTCTCCATCACCGTCTGGGACAAGGAGGGGGTGGAGAACTACGGCCTCGTGAAGATTGACCTGCTGGGGAATCGCAGCCTCGCGGTGATCCGGGATGCCCTCGAGGCGTTGGGGCTCGGGGACCCGGTGACCCTGGGGGCCCGGGCGCGGGCGGACAAGGCCACCCAGGACTTGCTGGCCCGGGGCGACAGCATCGGTGTCTTCTACGTGGAGAGCCCCGCCACGCGTCAACTGCAACAGCGCGTCGGAAGGGGGGATTTCGAGACCCTGGTGATCCACTCCAGCCTCATCCGGCCCGCCGCCAACCGGTGGGTGGACCGCTACGTGAAGCGCGTGCGGGGTGAGGAGGCCTACGTGGCCCCCCATCCCGTCTTCGAGAACCTGCTTTCGGAGAGCCACGGCGTGCTCATCTACCAGGAGGATGTCATGCAGGTCTGCGTGGCCCTCGCCGGGTGGACGCACCACCGGGCGGATCAGCTCCGCAAGCTCCTGGGCAAGCCCGACTGCCACGAGAAGCTGCCCCTCTTCGAGGCGGAGTTCCGCGGTGGATGCGCCCGCCAGGGCATCGCGCCCGCGGTGGTGGAGGAGGCCTGGGACATGATCCGCACTTTCACGGGGTACTCCTTCTGCAAGCCCCACAGCGCCAGCTACGCCCAGGTGAGCTTCCTCAGCGCCTGGATCAAGGCCCATCACCCGGCCGTCTTCTTCGCATCCGTCATCACCAATCAAGGGGGCTACTACCCCGCCATCGCCTACCTGGGCGACGCCCGCCGCCACCGGATCGTCGTGCGGGGGCCCGACGTGAACGCCTCCAATCTGGCCTACCGGGCCGAGGGCGAAGGTGCCCTGAGGGTTGGGCTCATGGCCATCGGCAGCGCCCACGCGGATGAAGTGGAAGCGCTGCTCGAGGATCGCGCCGCACGGGGCCCCTTCGAATCCCTCGAAGCCCTGCTGACACGCGTGCCCCTCTCCATTTCCACCGTGGAGGCCTTGGGATCCGCGGGCGCCTTCGACCTTTGGGCTCCCGATGGCGACCGCACCCGCCTCCTGTGGCAGCGCCTGGGCGGCGTGCCGGCGGGGCTGCGGCCCCGGCCCACGGATCCCTTCGATCGGGCGGATCTCGAGATGCAGCTCATGGGCATCACCCTGGAGGTGCATCCGGCGGCCCTCGCCCGCGTGCGCAAGAGCGGCGGACCCAACCGCGCTGAGGAGGTGCAGACGCCCGGTCGCTTCCTGCGCTTCTGGGCCCTGGTGGTGGCCGACAAGCAGGTGCCCACCTCCCGGGGCGATGCCATGCAGTTCGTGACCTTCGAGGACGAGACGGGCCTCGCGGAGGCCGTGGTCTTCCCGCCCGTCTACGCCCGGCGGCGTCGCCCCTACCAGGTGGGGGACGTGGTGCTCGTGCAGGGGCGCAGTCTGCGCCAGGACAACCTGATGGTGCTGGAGGTCACAGGCTGACCCGGGAAGTCGGTCCGATGGCCTTATTTTTCACATCGATCCGACAGGGGCAAAGGCCCCTGGGCTATCCTTTGGGCATCCACTCGAGGGCCCCATGACCAAGCTCGTCTACTGCTTCGGCGCCGATCGCAATGAGGGCAACGCCACGATGCGGAACCTCCTGGGCGGAAAGGGCTGCAACCTCGCCGAGATGGCCTCGCTCGGTATCCCCGTGCCGCCGGGCTTCACGCTCACCACGGAGCAGTGCACGGCCTACTACGCCAACGGGCGCAAGCTCTCCGAGGCCCTGCAGAAGGAGGCCGTGGCGGCCCTGCAGTGGTTGGAGGGCGCGCGTGGATTGCGCTTCGGCGCCACCGAGGGGCAGCCCCTTCTCCTCTCCGTGCGCAGCGGTGCGCGGGTCTCCATGCCCGGCATGATGGACACTGTCCTCAACCTGGGACTCAACGACGCCACCGTGAAGGCGCTGGAGGCGGCCAGCGGCAACCCCCGCTTCGCCTGGGACAGCTACCGTCGTTTCATCACCATGTACTCCAACGTGGTCCTCAATGTGGAGCATGCGCTCTTCGAGGCGGAGCTGGAGCGGGCCAAGGAGCGCCTCGGCAAGCACTTGGATACGGAACTTGCCGCCGAGGACTGGAAGGGGCTCGTTTCCGCCTTCAAGGAGATCGTGGCGGAGGAAACCGGGAACCCCTTCCCCCAGGACCCCATGGAGCAGCTCTGGGGTGCCATCCGCGCCGTCTTCGAAAGCTGGAACACGCCCCGTGCCGTCACCTACCGCAAGCTGAACCGCTTCGCCGATGACTGGGGTACGGCCGTGAACGTGCAGAGCATGGTCTTCGGCAACATGGGTGATGACTGCGGCACCGGCGTGGCCTTCACACGGGATCCCTCCACCGGTGAGAAGCGCTTCTACGGCGAGTACCTCATCAACGCCCAGGGCGAGGACGTGGTGGCGGGCATCCGCACGCCCCAGCCCATCACCTCCGCGCAGGCCGCGGGCACGGGCCTGCGCAGCCTGGAGGACGCCATGCCCGCGGCCTTCCAGGAACTCATGGGCATCAGTTCCCGGCTTGAACACCACTTCAAGGAGATGCAGGACATCGAGTTCACCATCGAACGGGGCAAGCTCTACATGCTGCAGACCCGCACGGGCAAGCGCACGGCCCTGGCCGGGATCCGCATCGCCCTGGACCTGGTGGAGGAGGGCCTCATCGACCACGCCACGGCCCTCAAGCGCATCGACGCGGGCAGCCTCAGCCAGCTGCTGGCCCCGGTCTTCGATCCCAAGGAGAAGACCCGCCTGCAGAAGGAGGGCGCCCTGCTCACCAAGGGCCTCAACGCCGGCCCTGGCGCGGCCACGGGCCGCATCGCCCTCACGGCCGAGGAGGCGGAGGAACTGGCCAAGACCGGCCCCGTGGTCCTGGTGCGCGTGGAGACGAGCCCCGAGGACATCTCCGGCATGGTGGCCGCCGAGGGCATCCTCACGGCCCGCGGGGGCATGACGAGCCACGCGGCCGTGGTGGCCCGCGGCATGGGCAAGCCCTGCGTCTGCGGGGCCGGCGCCCTACAGATCGACTACGCCGCTGACACGATCAAGGTGGGCGACCGCATCCTCAAGGCCAAGACCGACTGGATCAGCCTTGATGGCAGCACCGGCGAAGTCTTCGCCGGGAAGCTGGCCCCGCATCCCTCGGAGGTCAACCAGGTCCTCGTGGACGGCAGCCTGAAGCCCGAGGCCAGCGAGACTTATCAGCGCTTCAAGAAGATCATGGACTGGAGCCACGAGGCCAAGCGCATGGCCGTGCGCACCAACGCCGACACGCCCCACGATGCGCAGGTGGCCCGGGCCTTCGGCGCCGCGGGTATCGGCCTCTGCCGCACGGAGCACATGTTCTTCGAGGGCGACCGAATCCTCGCCGTGCGTGAGATGATCCTCGCGGCGGACGTGGACGGCCGCCGCAAGGCCCTGGAAAAGCTGCTGCCCATGCAGCGCGCCGATTTCGAGGGCATCTTCACGGCCATGGACGGGCTGCCCGTGAACATCCGCCTCCTGGATCCCCCGCTCCACGAGTTCCTGCCCCAGGACGAGGCGGGCCAGCAGGAGATGGCGCAGGTCATGGGGCTCAGCCTGGCCATCGTGAAGCGCCGCCTGGATCAGCTCCACGAGATGAACCCCATGCTCGGCCATCGCGGCTGCCGCCTGGGCATCACCTACCCCGAGATCTACCGCATGCAGGTGCGCGCCATCGCCGAAGCGGCCATCGCCGTCTCGAAGCAGGGCGTGAAGGCCCTGCCGGAGATCATGATCCCCCTGGTGGGAACGGTGAAGGAACTCACCTGGCTCAAGCAGGAGCTGCTGGAGGAGCTGAAGGCCGTGGATCCCGCCTGGAGGGCCCCCATGGGCACCATGATCGAGGTCCCCCGCGCCGCCCTGACGGCGGACAAGATCGCACCGGAGGCGGAATTCTTCTCCTTTGGCACCAATGACCTCACCCAGATGGGCTTCGGTTTCAGCCGCGATGACGCCGGCACCTTCCTGCCCGAGTACGTGGGTAAGAAGATCCTCGAGGATGATCCCTTCCAGAGCCTGGATACGGAAGGCATCGGCGAGCTGGTGCGTATCGCCACGGTCAAGGGCCGCGCCGCTCGTCCCGGCCTCAAGGTGGGCGTCTGCGGTGAGCATGGCGGGGATCCCCGGTCCGTGGTCTTCTTCCACCAGGTGGGCCTCGACTACGTGAGCTGCAGCCCCTACCGGGTGCCCATCGCGCTCCTGGCGGCGGCGCAGGCGAACCTGGGCTAGAAGCCTTGGAACGCGAAGAGTGCGAAGAAGTGCGCTAAGAGCGCGAAGAAAAACAGATTGGGCCATTGGCGCTCTTCGCGTTCACTTGTTCGAATCTTCCCGAACCGTCCTTGGGGCGCCACCATGGAGCCATGACCGACGAAGCTCCCATCCACAAGCGCCGGGTGCGCTACAAGGGCAAGAACCCACGGCGCTTCGAGGAGAAGTACAAGGAGCTGAATCCGGCGGCCTACGCCTCCGAACTCGAGAAGGTAAAGGCGCGGGGGCAGACGCCGGCGGGCACGCACCGCTCCATCATGGTGGCGGAGATCCTGGAGGCCCTCGCGCCGCAGCCGGGGTTCCGCTGCCTGGACGTGACCCTGGGCTATGGGGGCCACAGCCGCGAGCTGCTCCAGCGCATCCTGCCCGGTGGCCACCTCGTGGGTCTGGACGTGGATCCGCTGGAGCTGCCCAAGACCGAGGCGCGGCTGAGGGCGGAGGGCTTCGGACCCGACGTTTTCGAGACCCGCCGCATGAACTTCGGCGGCCTGCCAGGGCTCATCCCGCAGACGGGCCCCTTCGATGCCGTGCTGGCGGACCTGGGTCTCTCGTCCATGCAGATCGACAACCCGGCCCGGGGCTTCACCTTCAAGCTGGAGGGCCCCCTGGACCTGCGCCTGAACCCCCAGAAGGGCAAGCCCGCCTCGGCCTTCCTGCAATCCCTCACCGAGGACGACCTGGCCGACCTCCTGGCGGAGAACGCCGATGAGCCACTGGCCGGATCGCTGGCCCGGGCCCTGGTGGCGCATCGGGAACCCTTCGGGACCACCACCCAGCTGGCGGAGTACCTCCGCGAGGTGTTGGCCCGGGATCATGGCCTCACCCGGGAGGACCCCGACACCCGCCGCACCCTGCAGCGCACCTTCCAGGCCCTGCGCATCGCCGTGAACGAGGAGTTCAAGGTGCTGGATCAATTGCTGGCGGCCCTGCCCCGGGCGTTGAAGCCCGGTGGCCGCGTGGCCATTCTCACCTTCCATTCCGGGGAGGATCGTCGGGTGAAGAAGGCCTTCCAGGAGGGGCAGCGCGCGGGGCTTTACGTCGAGGTCAGCGACGTCCTCCGCCCCTCGATGCAGGAGCAGGTGGACAACCCCCGCTCCAAGCCCGCCAAGCTGCGCTGGGCCGTGCGGGCCTGATGCACTACCGCCGGCGCGGGGTGGGCGGTCGGATGCCGTAGCGGGCGAAGAAGGCGAGGGCCTCGGGATCCTGGCGGTCTTGGCGGATGACATGGGCGCCCGCCGCGGCACCGCCCAACGCATACACCCCCACGGCACCTCCGCCCATGGCCACACCCCCCACGGCGGCCCCGCCGAGGGCCACCCCGCCCAGGGAGAAGCCGCCGAGCGCCAGGGCGAGGCCGATGGAGCAGCCCCCGAAGGACACGCAGCCCAGGGCGAGACCCCCGAAGGCGAAGACGCCCCGGGCGAGGCCACCGATGGCGAGAAAGCCCGTGGCCAGATCCCCGATGGCCAGAAAGCCCTTGGCATGCCCCTTCATCTGGCCCGTGGCGGGATCCGGCCCCAGGGCGATGCACCAGGCGGGCATCCCGAAGAGATCCCAGGAAGCCTGCTTTCGCACGCCCCGGTATTGGGACTTCCGCACGCGTGCCAGCTCGGCTTCCAGCTCGGCCACCCGGCGTTCCAGGTCACGCGCTTCCGGCATGGGCCCTCCGTCGCTTCCACCATGAAGCGAGGGGAGCCTCCCGGCAAGCGGGATCAGTCCTCGACTTTCTCCACCACCAAGGTGAGGCGGGTGGCCACGGCGGCCACGGCGCCCACGGCGGCGAGGATGGGCAGCAGGGCCACGCCCACGAGGCCCACCACCAGGGGGATCTCCAGGAGGGTCCGCCCCTCCTCGTTCTTGAGGCTGAGGCGTCGAATATTGCCTTCGTGCAGCAGCGCCTTCACCTTGTCGAGCACTTCGCCACCGCTGAGCCGGAATTCCTCGGTGCGGGTCTTCGAGTCCATGGGACCTCCGATGCCTCAAGCTACGGGGCGTCCCGCATCCCGATTAGGCTGGGGAGGCTCCAACTCCCGGAGCCGTTGGCGACGGGGAGCATTCTCCGGGGGAGAATGCGATAGTTGGAGATGCGGGTACTGGAGCTGTTCTCGGGGGTCGGCGGGTGGCGCTACGCGCTGCCGCCCTCGGCCACGGTGGTGGCCGCTTACGACGTGAGCCCCGCGGCGAACGCCACCTACGCCCTCAACCATGGCGACCTCCCACGGCCCCGGGAGCTGGCGACGATCCCCACGCGGGAGCTGGCGGACCTCGGCGCCGACACTTGGGTGCTGAGCCCCCCCTGCCAACCCTACTGCCGCATGGGCCTGAAGGCGGACCTGGCAGATGCGCGGACCCGCGCCCTCCTCCGCATCCTGGAGATCCTGGAGGAGGCTCCGCCCCAGCGCCTCGTGCTGGAGAACGTGGAGGGCTTCCTGGAGTCCCAATCCCATGCGCGGTTGGCGGAGGTGCTTGACCGCCTGGGCTTCCACCGGCGGGCCCTGCGGTTGTGCCCCACGGCCCTGGGCGTGCCCAACCAGCGGCCCCGGGTCTACGTCTTGGCCTCCCGGGAACCCCTGCCGGACCCATTGCTTCTTGACGAGGCGCTGCGACCGCTGGCGGACTACCTGGACGCGACCGAGGATCCGGCCTTGTACCTGCCGGAACCGGTGCGGGCCAAGCACTGGATGGGCCTGGACCTCGTGCGGCCGGGGGATCGCCGGAGTTCCTGCTTCATCGGGGGCTACGGTCAGCGCTTCGTGGGCAGCGGTTCCTTCCTCGTCACGGAGCAGGGCGTGCGCCGCTTCTCGCCCAGGGAGGTGGGGCGGCTGCTGGGCCTGCCGGAGACCTTCCGCTTCCCGGAGGGCCTCTCTCTTGAAAAGAGGTACAAGCTGCTGGGCAACGGCCTCAGCATTCCCGCAGCGCGCTGGGTGCTGGGGCATTTGGTCTGAAGACCGGGCCCATCTCAGGCAAAATGGAGGTTTCGCCCCGTCCCGGGGCCCACCGGAAGATCCATGGCCAAGACCACCAGCGACCAGCCCGAAATCATCTACTCCATGATGCGGGTGTCCAAGATGTACAACGGCAAGACCGTCATCAAGGACATCTCCCTCAGCTATTTCTTCGGGGCCAAGATCGGCGTGCTGGGCCTCAACGGCTCCGGCAAGTCGACGCTGCTGCGGATCATGGCGGGCACCGATCATGACTTCAACGGCGAGGCCGTGCTGTCCAAGGGCTACACCACGGGGATGCTGGAGCAGGAGCCCCAGCTGGATCCCGAGAAGACGGTGCGCGAGGTCGTGGAGGAGGCCGCTGCCGAGAAGGTGGGTTGGCTGAAGGAATACAACGAGATCAACGACAAATTCGCCGATCCCGACGCGGACATGGACGCGCTCCTGGCCCGCCAGGGTGAGCTGCAGGAGAAGATCGACGCCCACGACTGCTGGGACTTGGACACGCAGCTGGAGCAGGCCATGGACGCCCTCCGCTGCCCCGACGGCGACATCCAGATCAAGGTGCTCTCGGGCGGTGAACGACGCCGCGTGGCCCTGTGCCGACTGCTCCTGCAGAAGCCGGACATCCTCCTCCTGGACGAGCCCACCAACCACCTGGATGCGGAGACGGTGGCCTGGCTGGAGCACCACCTGCAGAACTACCACGGCACCGTCATCGCCATCACCCACGATCGCTTCTTCCTGGACAACGTGGCCGAGTGGATCCTGGAACTGGATCGCGGCGAAGGCATCCCCTGGAAGGGCAACTACTCCAGCTGGCTGGAGCAGAAGCAGAACCGCCTGGCCCAGGACGAGAAGAGCGACAAGAAGCGGCAGAAGGTCCTCGAGCGCGAGCTGGAGTGGATCCGCATGTCCCCCAAGGGCCAGCACACCAAGAGCAAGGCCCGCATCAACGAGTACGAGAAGCTCGCCGGCGAGGAGGGCCGCCAGAAGGAGCAGGATCTGGAGATCTACATTCCCACCGGCCCCCGCCTCGGCGACCTGGTGGCCGAGCTCAACGGGGTCTCCAAGGCCTTCGGCGACAAGGTGCTCTTCGACGACCTCACCTTCGCCATCCCCCGAGGCGGCATCCTGGGGGTCATCGGCGCCAACGGCGCCGGCAAGACGACGCTGGTGCGCATGCTCACGGGACAGGAGACGCCCGACGGCGGCACCATCCGCGTGGGTGACACGGTGAAGATGGCCTACGTGGACCAGCTTCGTCAGGGCCTCAACGCGGACAAGACGGTGTTCGAAGCCATTTCCGGAGGCTACGAGCAGATCGAGCTGGGCGGCAAGCAGGTGAACGCCCGGGCCTGGCTCTCCCGCTTCGGATTCAGTGGCGACACCCAACAGAAAAAGGTGAAGGAGCTCAGCGGTGGTCAGCAGAACCGCTTGAACCTGGCCCTCACGCTGAAGAGCGAATCCAACCTCCTCTTCTTCGACGAGCCCACCAACGATCTCGACGTGAACACCATGCGGGCGTTGGAGGAGGCCATCGAGAGCTTCGCCGGCTCCGCCGTCATCGTGAGCCACGACCGCTGGTTCCTGGACCGCCTGGCCACGCATATCCTGGCTTTCGAGGGCGACAGCAAGGTCACTTTCTTCGACGGCAACTACAGCCAATACGAGGCGTACCGGAAGGAGGTGCTGGGTCTCAAGGAGCTGGTGCCCCACCGCATCAAGTACCGCAAGCTCACCCGCTGAGGCGCCATGCGCAGCCTGATCCGCTCCCTCGCCCTCCTGTTGCTCGTCTGTGCCCGGGCCTTCGCCCAGGGCGAGGTGCGGGAGGGGCTGACGCTGCCCAGCGAGACCTTCAAGAAGGCCATGCGCTACTCCATCTACCTGCCTCCCGGGTACGAAATGAGCAAGCGCACCTACCCCGTGGTGTACCTGCTCCACGGGCTGGGGGACGATGATGCCGCCTGGATCCACAATGGCGAGATCGCTGAGACCCTGGATCGGGCCATCGCCGGCCGCCAGGCCACGCCCATGATCGTGGTGATGCCGGATGGCGGCGCCAGCTGGTTCGTGAACAGCGTGGACGGCGCCTCCAAGTGGGAGGATTACTTCTTCAAGGAGTTCATGCCCTTCATCGAGGAGCGCTTCCGGGTGCGCACCCAGCGCGCCTCCCGGGCCATCGGCGGGATCTCCATGGGCGGCTATGGGGCCCTGTCCTATGCGCTGCGGCACAGCGGCCTGTTCAGCGCCTGCATGGCCCTGAGCCCCTCGCTGCGGGCCCCTGAGGACGTAGCGGCCCTCCCTCCGGAGCGTTGGGGCCAGGCCTACGCCCCCGTCTTCGGCGCCGCCAAGGGCGAAGCGCGGATCACCGCCCACTGGCAGGCGCTCAGCCCCCTCAAGGTGCTGGAGAACGCCAAGGCCGATGCCTTCCCCCAGACCCGCATCTACCTCGATTGCGGGGATCGGGATCCCCTCCTCAAGGGAGCCTTCGCCTTCCACGCGCTCCTGGACGCCCGCAACGTGACCCACGCCCTGAGGGTGCGGGGCGGGGGCCACAGCTGGGGGTACTGGCGCTCCGGCCTCCAGGGGGGACTCACCTACCTCAGCGACGTCTTCCGGGAGGATTGACGTGACCCGCCTCCTGCTTGGCGCCTTCCCCCCGGAGCTCGGCCCCTTCATGGAGGCGCCGCCCAGGGGCTGGACCGTGGCCTGCACGGGCGTGGGGCAGCTCCTGGCTGCGGCCAGCACGGCCCGCCTCATCGAGGAATTGCGGCCGGAAGGCGTGCTGTTCGTGGGCACCTGCGGCCACTTCGACGCGCGGCTCCAGGTGGGGGATTTCATCTGGGCGGCCGGGGCCCGATCCTCCTCCCTGGAAGAGCGGCGGGGCGAGAGCTACCGCCCCGTGGTGGAGCGCACGCACTGGGACGCCACGTTGCCTCCCCTGGCGTTCCCGCCCCATGAGGTGGTGGTGCCCCCGGCCATTACGAAGATCCGGGAGGGTGCGACCCTGCTGGCGGAGCTGGGGTCGGTCGAGCATCTCGAACTCACCGGCGTCTACGCCGCCTGCCACGCCGCGCAGGTGCCCGTGGGGGCCGCGCTGGTGGTGGTGAACGAGGTGGGCCCCCAGGCCCAGACCCAGTGGATGGCCAACCATCAGACCCAGAGCCTCAGGCTCATCGAGGCCCTGCGGGGCTTGGGCGTCTTCGGCTAGTCCCTCCGGCCCGTCGAGGCCCGCCAGCCCTCCGCCACCGCCACCAGACGCACCCCTCCGGATTCACCCACGAGGTGGGTGGGGATCCCGCGCAGCGTCTCGAGGGTCTCCGGGTGGGGATGCCCGAAGCGATTGCGGCGGCCCGCCGTGATGAGAACCTGCTCTGGTGCCAGGGCGCGGATCCACTCGGGATCGGAGCTGCTGCGGCTCCCGTGGTGGCCCGCCTTGAGCACCCGGTGGGCTCCGGGACCGGGATCACCCAGGTCGAGGAGGTCTCGCTCCTGGATGCCCAGGGCATCTCCCATGAGCCAGAGTTGGCGGTCCCGCCAGTCCACGCGGAGGACGAGGCTGACCATGTTGGCATCGGGCAGGTCGAAGGGCTTGGCGGGCCAGCGGACGCTGAGGCGGGCTTCACCTCGGCTCCAGGCTTCGCCCCGTTGGAGGTCCAAGGCGCCGGGCATGGCGCCGAAGGGGCGCCAGGGATCTTCGGTGGCGCGCAGCGCGGGCCGCGTCAGGGAGGCCAGGGGCCAGAGCCTGCCCAGGGTGGCATAGCCGCCAGCATGATCTCCATGCGGGTGGGTGACCACCAGGTGCACGGGTTCCCGCACACCCCGGCGGCTGAGGGTGCGCGCGATGCGGCGGGCCGCCCAGGGGCCCGGCCCCGTGTCGATGAGCGTGGCATCCCCGCCGGGCTGGCGCAGCAGGAGGGCGTCCCCCTGGCCGATGTCCAGGGCCTCCAGGCTCAGGGTGGTGGGTGCCCGTCCGGTGCCGCGGGTGGCCACCAGCGCCAGGGTGCCGACGCCCAGCGCCACCGTGAGGGCCCGGGTGCGCCGGAACCGGGCCCGGCCGTGGGCCAGGGCGAGCCAACCGAGGCTGAGCAGGACCCAAGGCCAGAGGGGATCCGTGCCCAGGGGGCGCAGGGCGGCGAAGCGGGGCAGCAGGGTGCCGCCGATCCATCCGAGCAGGCCTCCCACGGCGGTCACGGCCGCCGTCCACGGGAAGAGGGTGAGGATCAGGCACACCGGGGTCAGCACGAGCACGGCGGGCAGGATGAGGGCATTGGCCGCCACGGCCCAGACCGGGGCGCCCCCGTGGAAGATGGCCAGGAGGGGCAGGGTCGCCGCCCAGGGAGCCACCAGGGACGCCAGGGGTCGGGCCAAGGGCCCCATCAGCGGGTGCAGGAGGTCGGCCACGGGCTCCGTGCCCCAGAGGAGGGCCAGCAGGGCCCACCAGGCCAGCAGGAAGCCGGGATCGCACCCGGCGGCGGGATGCCCCAGGAGCCAGGCGAGCAGGGCCCCGTGAAGGCCCAGCACCGGGGCCACCCGCCACCCCGAGGCCCGGCCCAGGGCCCAGGCGGCGCCCATGAGCAGGCCGCGCCACACCGGCGCGGAGAAGCCCACCACGGTGGCGAAGGCGACTCCCGCGCCCAGGGCCGCCCCTGTGATCCCCCATCGTCCCAAAGGTCGGGCCAGCCAACCGGCGAGGAGCATCAGGAGGCTCACCTGCAGGCCCGAGACCACGAGGACGTGGAGGGTACCGCTTTCCGCGAAGGGGGCGAAGGTCTCGTCTTGCACGGGGGGGATCCCCAGGGCCATGGCGCCCCAGAGGTCCCGCCCCAGGGGATCCAGGGGCAGCGCCTCGAAGCGGGCCCGAGCCCAGGTCCTCAGGCGCAGGGCGGGGGAGGGGGCGGGCGGGCCCAGGGGTTCGAAGATGAGGCCCGAGGGGAGGAAGGCACGGCGCGGCGCCCCGTCGTCCAGGGCCCGCCATCGGGGCCGCTCCGCCAGGAAGGCAGGGGCGGGCTCCACGGGCAGGAGCTCCGCCCGCACCCGCACGGGGGAGCCCGGAGGGGGTGGGGCGGTGCCATCCCCGGGCAGGGAGAGGATCACCTCGGTGCCCCGCCAGGTCATCCGGCCCCGGAGGCGTTCCCCCTGGCGGCTCCAGGGTTCGCTGATGCGGCCCTCCAGTTCGGCCCAGCCAGTGGGCAGGGCGGCCTCCCGCTGCACCCGGTGCCGCAGCGCGCCCAGCGTGCCCCAGGCGAGGATGAGGGCCAGGGGGAGGGGGGCCCAACGCCGGGACCGGAGCAGGGGGGCGCTGGCGAGGACCAGGATCCACCCCAGGAGGGGGAGGCCCCGGGGGAGGGAGCCGGTCCAGCTTTCGGGGAGGATCCAGGGCACCAGGCAGGCGGCCGCCAGGGCCCAGGGCAGGGCCCAGGCCCAAGGGGCGCTGGCGCGGTTCCAGAGGCCGGTTCGATCCATAGGTGGGTGCCCCATTGTCCAGAACTGGCCCGCCCATCGCAAAGCACGGAATCACCTGTCCATTCCTTGACGGCACCCTTCCCCTGGGGGAACCTGAGCCCATGTCCCACGCCCGCATCCTCCTGGTGGATGACGATCCCAACCTGCTCGAGCTGGTCGAGGGGATCCTGTCCAAACACGGGCACGAGATCGTGACGACCGGATCCGGACTCCGGGGGGCCCAGCTCATCCGGCAACAGGCCTTCGACCTGGCGGTGGTGGACCTGATCCTGCCGGACCTCAATGGCCTGGAGCTGGCCCGGGAGGCCCTCAAGCAGCCGGATACGGTGGTGGTCGTCCTGTCGGGCACCACCTCCGTGGAGACGGCCCTCCAGGCCATGCGCATGGGCATTTACGATTACGTGCCCAAGCCCTTCCAGGTGGAGGAGCTGGAGCACACCCTCCTGCGGGCCATTGAGAAGAGCCAGCTCAATCAGGAGAACAAGCGGCTCAAGAGCCAGCTGGAAGGCGATCGCAGCGGCCCTTCGCTGGTGGGCCGCAGCGCCGTATGGCAGAACCTCATGGCCCTCATCAAGCGGGTGGCCCCCTCGCCCTCCACGGTGCTCATCACCGGGCCCAGCGGCACGGGCAAGGAGCTGGTGGCCCGCGCCATCCACCAGCAGAGCCCCCGGGCCCACAAGCCCTTCGTGGCCATCCACTGCGGGGCCATCCCCGAGACCCTGCTGGAAGACGAGCTCTTCGGCCACGTGAAGGGGGCCTACACGGACGCCCGCACGGATCGACCCGGCCGACTGGCGCAGGCCGAAGGGGGCACCCTCTTCCTGGATGAGATCGGTACCATGCCCATCGGCCTCCAGGTGAAGCTGCTCCGCGTGCTCCAGGAGCGGGAGTACACGCCCCTCGGGTCCACCCGCACGGTGAAGGTGGATCTGCGGGTGGTCGCGGCCACCAACGAGAACCTGGTGAGCCAGGTGGAGCACAAGCGGTTCCGGGAGGACCTCTACTACCGGCTCAATGTCATCCCCATACAGCTGCTGGCCTTGCGGGAGCATCCCGAGGACATCCCCGTCCTGGTGGCCCACTTCATCCGCAAGTTCGCCCGGGAGCTGAACCAGCCCGTGAAGCAGGTGGAGCCCTCCGCCCTGCGGGCCCTGGAGGCCTACCCCTGGCCGGGCAATGTCCGCGAGCTGGAGAACGCCATCGAGCGGGCCATGGCCCTGGGGTCGGATCCCGAACGGCTCATGGCCCAGGACCTGCCGGCCGCCATGGCCGGGGACATCCCCGCCGTGGGCTTCCCCGCCCTGGGCACGCCTTCGGACCTGCCCGCCTTCCTCCTCGACCTGGAGAAACGGTTCATCCTGGATGCGCTCCAGACCTCCGGCTGGAACAAGAGCGAAGCCGCCCGGCGTCTGGGCATGGCCCGCACCACGATGCTCCACCGCCTCCGCGCCCTCGGGATCCCCCTCGACGCCCCCACCCCCATCCCAGAAGCCTGATGCGATTCCTGATCCCCATCCTGCTCAGCACCGCCCTGGGGGCCTGGTCCCCCCGCATGCACGAGACCCAGTCCGTGAAGGCCCTGCGCATGATCCCCAGGCCCATGGCGGCCTTCCTTCGAGCGCACCAGGAGGCCTTCCTGGAAGGGGCCCGGGGCGTAGCCTCCTACGACCCCCCCACGGCGGAGGCCGTGGCGGCCCAGTTCCGCACGGTGGTGCGCATGAGCGAGGAGCGCCGCTCCGGCGATGACATTGCCCGGGACCTGGGCATCCTGGCCCGCATGGTCCAGGCGCTCCACGACCCCTCCTGCCGCCTGGGCCTGGACCCGCTGCGCCTGCACTTCGAGACCTATGCCGATCAGAACCTGCCCCACCTGCTGGTGACCTCGGAGCCCTTCTGGGCCCTGAAGGCGGATCCCGATCCCACGGCCCGGATCCTGGCCTGGCAGGAGCAGAAGCTCATCCGGAACCAGCGGCTCCAGGGGCACTTCGATCTGCAGAAGGGCAAACCCATCGGCCCCTGGGATGATCTTTCGGTGCCTTTTGCCCAGCTCCAGCTCAGCTTCTCCAACGGCATCCACGCCACTGCCAACCTTTGGATCCTGCTGTGGCGGTCCTGCGGGAACACCTGGGTCGCCCCCGAATCTTGATCCGTGGGCAATTCCCGACTTCTGATTTATCTTTTCTAAATCACTCTGGAGCCATCCATGGCCACCTACACTCGCACCGGGTCCTTCCTGCTGGCCGGCCAGCTGGCCAAGGATCCCTTCGGCAGCATCCACCGTGCGGTGGTCACCACGGGCGCGGCCTTCGAGCGGCACATGCTCGTGCGCACCTTCTCGGATGAGATCGTCCAGGCCGGCATCAACACGCGGCTCACGGACGTGATGAAGGCGGCCCAGGTGCTGGGCGGTTCCCGTGCCTACGGTCAGGGCTACCGCACCGAGGCGGGCAAGGTGCCTCTCGTGGCCTGCGAGTTCGTGCCCGGGCGCAGCCTGGCCCAGCTCATCGAGAAGGCCCGCCTGGAACAGATCCCCTTCGGCGTGGACCATGCCCTCTCCGTGATCCAGGGTGTGGCCCAGTCCGTCGTGCAGATGCACGCCAAGGGCCTCACGCACGGCGTGCTCAGCCCCCACAGCGTGTGGGTGAGCTTCGAAGGCGCCACCCAGCTGATCGACGCCCCCTATGCGGCCTCCATGGCGGCGCTGGCCTCCAAGTCCGTCACGGTGCAGACCATCCTGAGCCCCTACTTCCAGGGCGGTGACCAGCCCCTCGCGCGGGACCTCTTCGGCATCGGTGCGATCCTCTTCGAGCTCCTCACCTTCGAGAAGCTGCCCATGGGGCTGGACGCCGTGGGCGCCGCCCTGGGCCGGGCCACCCTGAAGGCCGCTCAGGAGGAATCCCCCCTTCCCGCGGAGATCAAGGCCTTCCTCGGCCGTCTCCTGCTGGGCAGTTCCCCCTTCACCAACATGGATTCCTTCAACCAGGAGCTGGAACGCGTCCTCTACGACGGCGACTTCAGCCCCACCACTTTCAGCCTCGCGTTCTTCATGCACACCCTCTTCCGGGAGGAGAACGACAAGGACACCGCGGCCGTGAAGGCCGAGCAGGGCGAGAACTACACGGCCTACACCGCCGTGGGTGAGGCCATGCGCAGCGGCGCCGGCCGGGCTGAGCACATCGACACCCTCCAGGAGGAGCAGGAGAAGAGCAAGAAGAACATGATCATCGGCGGCGTTGCCGCGGCGGCCCTCCTGCTGCTGGGTGGCGTGTACTTCATGGGGCGGAACCGGGAGAACCCGGAGATGGCCGCCCTCCGCCAGCAGCTGGCCGACCTCCAACGCCAGCAGGCCCTTCAGGAGCAGGCCAAGATGGACCTGCAGATGAAGCAGCAGGCGGAGAGCGCCAAGGAACAGAAGCTCCAGGAGCAGCTCAGCCAGGCCAAGAGCGCCACCGAGAAGGAAGCGGTGCAAAAGCAGCTGGAGGAGAGCAAGAAGCAGAAGGCCGAGCTGGAGCGCCAGGCCAAGGAACTGGCCGATCGCCAGAAGCAGATCCAGGCCGCCCAGCAGGCCGCGGCCGCCAAGGCCCAGCAGGCCATCGACACGCCCAAGCAGGCCGCCGCACCGGCCCCGGTGCCCCAGCAGCAGGCCCAGAATGTGCCGCCTCCCACGGTGAACACGCCGGCCCCCCAGCAGCAGGCGCAGGTCACGCCAGCGGCTCCGGCCCCCCTGCCGCAGGCGCCCCAGCAGGCTCCCGAAAACAAGCCCTCGGCTCCGGCCGTGGAAGTGCCGCCCTCCCTCCTCAACCACGTGGCTCCGGCCTTCCCCCAGCGGGCCATGCTCCAGAAGTGGGAGCTCACGAAGGATCACAACGTCAAGCTGCGCATCTTCGTGAACGAGGCGGGGCAGGCCCTCACGGTGAAGGTGGTGGATGGGGTTCCCGGCAACTTCGGGTTCGACGAAGCCGCCATCGCCGCGGCGAAGCAGAGCACCTACCAGCCCGGCACCCGCGACGGGAAGCCGGTGAAGGCCTGGACCGAAATCACCTTCCGGTTCCCCCGGGTGCGCTGAGCCCTCCCGAACGCCGCAAGGGCCTCCGGATGGAGGCCCTTGTCATTCCAGGTGGAGCCGGTCTCAGCCCTTCTGGGCCGCTTCCCGGGCCAGCTGATCCACCCGCTCGTTCTCGGGGTGGCCGTTGTGGCCTCGCACCCACTTCGGGCGCACATCGTGATGACGGGCCAGTTCATCGAGCCTCTGCCAGAGGTCCGCGTTCATCACGGCCTGGCCATCGGCCTTGCGCCATCCCTTGCGCTTCCACCCAGGCAGCCACTCGGAGAGCCCCTTCACCACGTACTGGCTATCGCTTACCAGGTGCACTTTGCAGGGGCGGGAGAGGGTCTCCAGCCCCCGGATGACGGCCATGAGCTCCATCCGATTGTTGGTGGTGTCCGCCTCGAAGGCGCTGCCCTCCTTCTCCTTGGGGCCCTCGGGGGTCTGGATGCGGAGGAGGAAGCCCCAGCCACCGGGGCCCGGATTCCCCAGGCAGGCGCCATCGGCGTACAGCTCCACCTCGGTTTTAAACGCGTTCACAATTCCTCCCGGATCTAACAGGCTACCCTGTCCCCCGGAGGCGAGATTGATTCCCTGGATCCGCGTGATGGAAGCACCCCTGGAAGCCGTGGCCCTGCGGGATGCCATGGAGGATCCCCACGCTGGGGCCCTCGTGCTCTTTGAAGGCCGCGCCCGGGACCACCACGAGGGCCGTCCAGTCCTCCAGCTGGCCTACGAGGCCTACGTGCCCATGGCGGAGAAGGAATTGGCCCTCCTGCGGGAGAAGGCCCTGGAGCGTTTCGGCCTCACCCGCTGCGCGATCCACCATCGCATCGGCGTGGTGCCCCTCACGGAGGCCGCCGTCGTCGTGGCCACCAGCAGTGCCCACCGTGCGGAGAGCTTCCAGGCTGCCGCCTGGATCATGGATGAGATCAAGCAGAAGGTCCCCATCTGGAAGCGGGAGACCTACAAGGATGGCTCCGAGGCGTGGGTGGAGTGCACCCATCGCTTCACCCTTGGGGGCTGAAGCGAACTCCAGGGGGACCGACTTGGCATGTCCCCTGCGCTGACCCCCCCGGACCGGGATGTCACCCGGCCGGAGATGCCCAGATGGACCCCGCATACTATGTCGCCGCAGGCAGCCTGAAGGCCCGGAGCTTTCAGCTGGAGGTGGTCTCGAACAACCTGGCCAACTCGGCCACGGTGGGCTACAAGCCCGATCGGGCCTTCTTCAGCGTCTTCAACAAGGCCAAGGAGAGCAGCCGCCGCCTGCCCTTGAGCGGGGCCGTGAACGACGGCGTGGTCTTCGGGGAGACGGGGGTGATCACCGACCAGGGCACCCTGCGGCCCACGGCCCGCAACCTCGATTTCGCTCTTCAGGGCGATGGTTTCTTCATGGTCCAGACCCCCCAGGGGCCCCGGGCCACCCGGGACGGTCGCTTCCAGATGGGCGTCAATGGCCAGCTCCAGGCCCTGGACGGCAGTCCACTGCTGGGCAAGAACGGCCAGGCCATCACCATCGACCCCAAGGGCGGGGAGCTCAGCATCACGCCCGATGGGGGCGTCTCCCAGGCGGGCGCCGTCCTGGGGGCCCTGGATATCCGGGCCTACGAGAATCCCGGCGGCCTGCCCCGGGTGGGCAATCTCCGCTTCGATCCCACCGGGGCCAAGGAGGTTCCGGCCAAGGGGACGGTGCAGGCGGGCGTCCTGGAGCAGAGCTCCGTGGACCTGCCCTCCGCCATGGTGGAGATGATCCGCCTCAACCGCCTCTTCGAGCTGAGCATGAAGATCGCCTCGACCCTGTCGAACGACCTGGATGCCCGCTCCATCAGCGACATCGCCCGTACGAACTGAGTCCCATCGATCCTTAGGAGGTCCCTATGATGCGCGCAATGTGGTCCGCGGCCGCCGGCATGACCGTCCAGGCCTTCAACATGGACACCATCTCCAACAACCTGGCCAACGTGAACACCATGGGCTACAAGAAGGCCCGCGCGGAATTCCAGGATCTGCTCTACCAGACGGTGAACCTGGCCGGCACCAACAGCAGCACGAGCACCTCCCTGCCCACGGGCATCCAGCTGGGCCATGGCTCCAAGCTGTCGGCCCTGGTGCGCACCTACGCCACGGGCAACATGAAGCAGACGGGCAACAGCTTCGATCTGGCCATCGAGGGCAACGGCTTCTTCCGGGTGACCCAGCCCGACGGAACCTTCGCGTACACCCGGGATGGCGCCTTCTCCAAGGACCAGAACGGCACCTTGGTGAATTCCCAGGGCTACGCGCTGGATCCCCAGATCACCGTGCCCCAGGACGCCACCAGCATCACCGTGGCCCAGGACGGCACCGTGAGCGTGCAGCAGCCGGGCCAGTCGGCCCCCCAGCAGATCGGCCAGATCACCATCAGCAACTTCATCAATCCCGCGGGCCTGAATCAGATCGGCCGCAACCTCGTGATGCCCACCCTCGCCAGCGGCGACGCCATCGACGATGTGCCCGGCCAGAACGGCCTGGGAGGAATCAACCAGGGCTTCCTGGAAGTCTCCAACGTGGACATCGCGGAGGAGATGGTGAACATGATCGTCGGCCAGCGCGCCTACGAGGCCAACAGCAAGACGATCAAGACCGTGGACGACATGCTCAGCCTCATCAACAACCTGAAGCGGTGATCGCCATGCGCTCCCTCCTTCTCGCGGTGTTCGCCTGCCTTGGCCTTGCGGCGGGGGAGGACCCTCGCACGGTCCAGCTGGCCGATGCCGCCATCGCGCAGGCCCAGTCCGTGGCGGGCCGCTTGCCGGGAGAATGGAAGATCAAGCTGGTGCAGCCTCCGGTGCTTCCGCCGATGCTGGGTCCGGGGCCCATCACGGTTCTCGGCGCCCACCTCAGCAAGCGCGATCCCGTCGGCCGTTTCTTCGTGGTGCTGGACATGCAGATGGACGGCCGCCGGGCCGGCCAGGTGCGCGTGGATCTGGAGGGTCGCTGGACGGGTCAGCTCTGGCGGAGCCGCGAGGCGGTTCCCCGCCGGACCCTCCTGGAGGAATCCATGCTGGAGGCAGTGCCCTTCGAGGGTATCCCCCCGGATGGGGCCCTGCTGGAAATGCCCAAGGACATGCGGTCCAAAGGTCCCCTGTCCGCCGGACACACGCTCACCCAGATGGACGTAGAGGTGATCCCCCTCGTGCAGGCCGGGGAGCGCGTGAAGCTCACCGCCGAGGTGGACGGCCTCACGGTCACTTCCGAGGCCCTGGCCCGGAGCAGCGGTGCCCTGGGCGAGCGCGTCCGCCTGGAGGCTCTGGGAACCCGCAAGCCCATCAAGGCCGTGGTCACGGGTCCCGCTGAAGCCAAGCTCTTGTAGGAATCCGTTCGAAAACTTTCCTGGTCCCCAGCCTCCGTTAGCCCTAGTCTGGATCTTCGCGCAAGGAGATCCCCATGGCTCACGAAGGCCACGAGCACGGCCCCGACTGCAACCACGACCACGACGATTCCTACGAAATCGAAGTCGTGGAGCTCGAGGACGAGAACGGCGAGAAGGAAGAGTTCGCCATCCTCGAGGAGGTGGACTTCGAGAACCGCCACTTCTGCATCCTCGCCCCCCTCTCCGAGGTCCAGGCCCAGAGCGAAGGCACCCTCTCCGAAGAGGAAGGCCTCTCCCTGGAGATCTTCGAGGTC
>DATFAX010000058.1:0-20404 GCA_035254125.1 Holophagaceae bacterium
TCGCCTTGGCCATGACGGGCCCCACGGGCACCGGCTACGACTACGACCTGTACGTGTACGACGCCACCGGCGCCACCACCCTCGCCAGCGGCACCGGCAGCACCACCACGGAAAACGTGAGCTGGACCAATTCCGGCGCCAACACCGTCTCCGTCATCGTCGCCGTCAAGCGCTACGCGGGATCCAGCACCACGACCCCCTATAACGTGGCCATCACCCGTTGATCCACCCGTTCCACCCCGGGGGCCGCCGATGGGCGGCCCCCTTTGCGTTAGGGTAGGCCCATGGAACGGACTCTCGACCCCCTCACGGCATCCGACTTCCCCCTCGTGGCCCAGCTCGCGGACCGCATCTGGCGCAGCCACTACGCCACCATCGTGCCCCTGGCCCAGATCGACTACATGCTGGCGGGCCGGTACACCCCCGAACGCCTGGCCACCTACCTGGATTCCGGGCAGCGGTGGATGCACGTCCTCCGCACGGGGAACGAGGCCGTGGGCTACTGCAGCCACGCCCTCGCGGAGCAGCCCGGCGAAATGAAACTGGAGCAGCTCTACCTGCTGCCCGGTCTCCACGGACGGGGCCTCGGTGGCTACATGCTCGACCGGGTGGAAGCGCACGCCCGGAGCCTGGGCTGCACCAGCCTCATGCTCCAGGTGAACAAGGGCAACACGAGTTCCATCGCCGTCTACCGCAAGCGCGGTTTCAACGTGCGGGAGGCGGCCGTTTTCGACATCGGAAACGGCTTCGTGATGGACGACTACGTGATGGCGAAGGCGCTCTAGCGCCTAGGCTTCCAGCAGCACCTTCGCGTGCTCCAGGGCCTCGGGACGATCCGGGTGGCCGCTGAGGAGGCGGGCCAGTTCCCGCAGGCGGCCCTCCGCATCCAGGGTGCGGTGGCGGCTGCGGGTGCGGCCGGCCTCCGTCTCCTTGGTGATGGCGAGGTGCCGGTCCGCCTTGGAGGCCACCTGCGCGAGGTGCGTCACGGCCAGCACCTGATGGCGGCGGCCCAGCTCGGCCACCGCCGCGCCCACGGCCAGGGCCGTTTCCCCGCCCAGGCCTGAATCCACTTCATCGAGGATGAGGGTGAGCGGATCCCCCGCCGCGCCGAGTTTCGCACCGGCCCCCATGAGGGAGAGCATCATGCGGCTCAGCTCGCCGCCGCTGGCGATCTTGACCAGGGGCCGGAAGCCCTCGCCGGCATTGCTCTCCAGGAGGATCCCCACCTTGGAGGCCCCCTGGGGCGTCACGCGCACGCCCTTGCCCGCGATGCGGGCGGGGCTCTGCGCGTCTTCGGCCAGCTCTACCCGCAACTGGAGGCGGGCCCCCTTCATGCCCAACTTGGCCAGCCGGGCGTGCACTTCCTTCTCCAGCTTGGGCAGGGCCGCCTCGCGCACGCGGTGCAGCTTCTCGGCCACCTCGGCATAGGCCTGGGCCGCCACCGCCACCTTCTTCTCCAGGGCCTCGGCGCTCTCGCCGCCGCCCAGCAGCTCCTTCTGTTCCGACTGCAGGGCCTTCCAGACGTCGGCCAGCTCATCAGGCTCGCAGCGGTGGCGGCGGGCCAGGCGCTCGAAGAGGGCGAGACGCGTTTCCATGGCCTCCAGCTTCTCGGTGCCCGCCTTGGCCCAGTGGCGGGCCTGATCCTGGGCGCTGGCGGAGAGGTCCTCCAGCTCCAGCAGGGCGCTGCGGAGGCGGTCCCGCTCGGGGGTGCCGTCCGGGAAGTGGGCGATGGCCCGGGTGAAAGCCCGGTGCGCCGCCTCCACCAGGGGCACGGCCTCGCCCAGAGCGCCCGCGGCTTCGGCATAGGCGGCCTCCAGGTGGACGGCGTGGCGCAGGGGCTCGCGCTCGGCGCGCAATTGGGCGGCTTCGCCATGCTTGGGGGCGAGCTTGGCGAGGTCCTCCAGGGCCTCCTCCAGCTGCTCCAGGCGCCGCTCGCGGTCCGCCTCGCTCTGGCGGCGGGCCCGCAGGGCGCCCTCGGCCTCGCGCAGGGCGGCCACCTGGGCGCCGAGGTCGGGCTCAATGCCCAGCACTTCGTCCAGCAGCGCCTGATGGCGGTCCTCGCTGAGCAGCTCCTGATGGTCGTGCTGGCTGGTGAGGCGCATCCAGAGGCGGCCCGCCTCGCGCAGGTCCGCGGCGGTGCAGAGGGCGCCGTTGATCCAGGCGCGGCTACGGCCGCTGAGGCCGATCTCCCGGCGCAGCACCACGGGCACCTCCTCGGGCAGCCCCCGATCCGACAGGAAGGCGAGCCAGGCGGCCCCGCGGCCTTCGACCACGGCCTCCACCGTGGCCCGCTCCTCGCCCCGACGCACCAGCTCGGCGTCCGCGCGGGCGCCCACCAGCAGGCCCAGGGCATCCACCAGCAGGCTCTTGCCCGCCCCGGTCTCGCCCGTGAGCACCGTGAAGCCCGCCCCCACCTCCAGGGTCAGGTCTTCCACCAGGGCCAGGTTCTTGATGCGCAGGCTGGAGAGCATTCCCCAGCGTACCGGACTTTCGTCTTTTTTACCCTCCCGGCCCTGGGGAATCCTGGGATCCTTCCCCCGTGCCCCTCGAGATCCGCGAAGCCACCCCCGCCGATGCCGCCCAGGTGGCAGCCCTGGCGCGTCAGAGCTTCACCGAGACCTTCGCCGACGACAACACCTCTGAGGACCTGGCCCTTTTCCTGGACAGCGCCTATGGCGTGACCCAGCAGGGCACCGAGCTCCGGGATCCGGCCTGGACCACCTGGATCGCCGCCGTGGACGGCGTGCCCCTCGCCTTCGCCCAGATGAAGCGCGGTCCCGCCGAGGCCTGCGTCACGGGCCCCGCGCCCGTGGAGCTGAACCGCCTCTACGTCCTGGCCTCCGCCAAGGGCCGGGGCCTGGGCCGGGCCCTCATGGCCACCGTGATGGCCCGGGCGAAAGCCGAGGGCTTCCGAACCCTCTGGCTGGGGGTCTGGGAGCACAACGTCAAGGCCCAGGCCTTCTACCGCCGCTGGCCCTTCCGGGATGTGGGCAGCCACACCTTCATGGTGGGCACGGATCCCCAGACGGATCGCATCTGGGAGTGCCCGCTCTGAGGCGACGGACCCGACGGAGGGGGGCCTCCGCCGGGTCCATCGTCGGACGGCCCCTCAGGCCTTGGTCGCAGGCTCCAGGAACTGGGCCTCGAAGGCGGCCATGTCCAGGGTGCCGGGTGCCGGCGCCGGTTCCGCCTGGGTCTTGCGCAGGCGGGCGATCTCCTCCTGGTACCACTCGATGGCGGGCTTGCCGATCCTCAGCTTGTCCAGCTCGCCCGCGAGGTTCGAGGGCTGCAGCTGGCACACCCAGCCCCGGTCGTAGGGGCTGCGGCTCAGGGGGCTGGCATCGTGCTTCAGTTCCCCGTTCTCCTTCACCACCTTGCCGCTGAGGGGGGAGGCGAAGTGGAGGGTCTCCCGGCCCTGCTTCAGCGTGAAGAGGGTCTCGCCCTGCTTGAGCGTGCGGCCATGCTCCGGGGTGATCACCTCGGTGATGGCGCCCAGGGCCTTGCGGGCGAAGTCGTCGATGCCCACGGAGACCTGGCCGCCGGGTTCGATGCGGGCCCAGGTATGGCCCGGGGCGATGAAGGCCCCGCCGGGCACGCAGTAGTCATGGGCGGGCAGGATCTCGGCGAGTTCGGGATTCACCACGCGCACCACGGGCTTGCGCTGGGCCTCCAGCCGGGCCTCCCGCTTGATCAGCAGCTTACGGGCGAACTCGCCCAGCTCGTCGGCGGTGAAGGGCTTCTGCACGTACTCGCAGGCCCCCTGCTGCAGTGTCTCCACGGCGGTCTCGATGGAGCCGTAGCCCGTGATGACCACCACGTCCACGTCGGGGCGGAGGTGCTTCACGGCCTTCACCACCTCCACCCCGGGCATGCTGGGCATCTTCAGGTCCGTGAAGACGAAGTCGTAGTTGTTGCGCTGCACGAGGCCCAGGGCCTCCTGACCCGTTTCCACGGTGTCCACACTGAAGCCCTCCAGCACGAGGATGCGCCGGAAGGAATCGAGCACCACGGCCTCGTCGTCCACGGCGAGGATGCGGGCTTTGGGATGGGCGACCTCCACCCGCTTGAGGGACTTGGCCTCGTGGGTGAAGTCGAGGCGGATGGAAGTCTCAAGCACGGCCGCGCGGGCTTGGCGCTCGCGGGACTCGCGGAGGCGGCGGGCCGTGACCCGCACCAGATAGTCCAGGCCGACGAAGGCGGCGAACATCAGAAGGATCAGCAGGGCGGTCATGGCGCGGGCTCCTCAGGTGAAGGGGTGGTCGGATGCGGCGCGGGAGGCGCCAGGGGGATGCGGACGGTGAAGCGGGCCCCATGGCCGGGCTCGCTCTGGACGGAGATGGTGCCGCCGTGGCTCTCGACGATGCCCCAGGACACGGCCAACCCCAGGCCCGTGCCCTTGGTGCCCTTGGTGCTGAAGAACGGCTCGAAGAGGTGGGGCTGGTGCTCCAGGGGGATGCCCTCACCGTGGTCCTCGACCTGGATTTCCACGAAGTCGGGAAGCGCGGCCCGGGACCGGAGACGGATCTCCCCGCCTTCGGGGCCACTGGCGTCGGCGGCATTGAGCAGGAGGTTCACCACCACCTGCTGAAGCTGGTTGGCATCGGCGGAGGCCAGGGGCAGGTCCTGGGCCAGGTCCAGGGCGATGCTCACGTGGTTCAGGCGGAGCTGGGTCACCACCACCGCCATGGCGCGCCGGGCCACCTCGTTGAGGTCCGTGGGCTTGCGGCTGGGCGGCGTGGGCCGCGCGAAATCCAGGAGCTCCCGGATAATGCCCCGGCAGCGGATGGTCTCGTGGACGATGACCTCCATGTCCTCCGCGTCCTGCCCCTGGGGGGCCAGCCGCTTCTGGAGCAGGGAGGCGTAGGTCAGCACGCCTGTGAGGGGGTTGTTGATCTCGTGGGCGATGCCCGCGGCCAGGCGGCCGATGGAGGCCAGCTTGTCCGCCTGGGCCAGCTGCCGCTGGGTCTCCCCCAGGCGGTGGGTCATGCCGTTGAAGGCGTCCGCCAGCTCGCTCAGCTCGTGATGGCCCTCCACGCGGATCACGGTGTTCAGGTCCCCTTCGGCCACGCGGCGGGTGCCCTCCAGCAGCGCGGCCACGGGACGCACCACCAGCCGCCGGTTCAGCCACCAGAGGATGAGGCCGCTGGAGCCGATGGCGAGGAGGGCGAGCCCGGCCATGAGGCCCCGGCTCCGCGCCAGCTCCGCGTCGGCCTCGGCCATGGACACGTTCACATCCAGCACCCCCAGGAGCTTGGCCTCGGGCTTGTGGGCGTGGCAGGCGGCCGTCCAGCAGCCCGGCTCGTTGGGGATGGGGCTGATGATCCCGAGGATGCGGCCCCCATCGGCCCCGCGGAAGATGCGGGCCCGGGCCTTGATGTCCGGCTTCTCCAGGGGGCGCCCCTCGGCGTGACACACGAAGCAGGCCTCGGCCCGGGTATCCAGGGTGGTGCCGATCTCCTCCTTGGCGGAGGAGAACATGATCTGCCCCTCCTTGTTGAAGAGGCGGACCCGGTGGATGCCTTCGCCCGCCAGCGCGCCGATGTCGCGGATCTGCCGATGCAGGTTCTCCCGCCGGTTCTCCAGCATGTCGAAGTGGGTACTGCCCTTGATGGTCTCGCTGAGCTGGTTGGCGCTGCGGGTGCGCTCCGCCAGGAGCTGGGCCCGGTGGGCCCGCATGATGAGCACCGTCATCACGCCGATCACCACGGCCGAGACGAGACCGGCCGCGAGGATGAGGCGGGTGCCGATGCGGGTGTGCATCTCAGGCCCCTTCGGTCGCTTCCGGCTCCGGGGTGGGATGGGCCTCGAAGATGGGGAACCAGCGCACCAGGATGGCGAACACCGCCATGCCGAGCCCCACGAGGCCCAGGGAGACGATCACCTCCATGACGGACGGCACGTACCGGATGCCCGCTGCGCGCTCCATCCCCGTCACGCTCACGTTCAGGCGGTTCACCACGAAGCCGAGCACCGCCAGGAAGGCCGACGTCACCAGCCAGCTGGCGTTGGTCCGGAGCTTCTGGAAGGCCAGCAGGCCCACCGGCAGCACCACACCGAGGCCGAATTCCACGAGGAACATCTTCCCCTCGTAGGTCAGTGCCCACACGTCGGCGAAGGCCCCGTTGCGGTGGATGGCCTGGAGGCGCAGAAGCCCGTAGATCCCCAGCGCCACCACCATGCCACGGGCCAGGGGCTCCAGGAGGTCCATCTCCAGGTGCCGCCCGAAAGCCCGCTTGCTCATGTAGGACTCGAGGATCACCATCCCGATGCCCGCCCCGATGGCCGAGATGTAGAAGAAGAGCGGCAGCAGGGGCGAATACCAGAGCGGATGCAGCTTCGTGGGCACGATGAGGTACAGGGAGCCCAGGGAGCTCTGGTGCAACGTGGACAGCAGCACGCCGACGATGACAAGGGGGGTGATGAGACCATGGATGATCCGGGCGGGGGCCTGGAAGCCGAAGCGCTCCAGCACCACGGGGGCGAACTCCACCGTGAGCACCGTGGTGTAGAGCATCACGCACCAGGCCACCTCGAACATCACGGAATGGGGATTCCAGTAGATGAGCGCGTGCCAGATGCGCCAGGGCTGCCCGAGGTCGAATATCAGGGCCATGATCACGAAGATGTAGCCCAGGAACCCCGTGAGGATCGCCGGGCGCACGATCGGCTCGAACTTGCGCAGGTTGAAGAGGTGCACCACGGCCGTGAGGGTGAAGGCCCCTGCGGCGAGGCCCACCCCGCACAGGAGGTCGAAACCGATCCACAGGCCCCAGGGGAAGCGGTCGCTGAGGTTCGTCACGGCCCCGAGGCCCTTGGTGAACCGGATCACCGTGACGACGCAGAAGGCCACGAAGAGGACGCCGAAGATGACCGTCCAGAATCCCCAGCCGGTCTTGCGGGCGGCGGAAGGCGAGGAGGGGCTCATGACGGCCTCCGGGAGTCGGGGCCTTCAGGCCCTTGGGATTTCCGCACCGCGTCCCGGGCCACCACCTCCCGGCGGGCCGTGACCCAGTGGACACCGTAGAGGAAGACGCCCCAGACCGCCACGAAGTCCGGGATGTTGGAGAGCACCTGCCAGGTCTTCATGGCCGGGGGTTCGCCGGGCAGGTCCTTCTTCAGGCCCAGCTGCTCGAAGGGCACGCTGGAGATCATCATCACGGAGGTGCCGCCCGCTTCCGTGAGGCCGTAGATGTGGTCGAGGTAGCCGCCGGGGTTCTCCCGGATGCGGGCACGGGCCTCCTTCACGAGGTCCGCCCGGCTGCCGAAGATCGTGGCGCTGGCGGGGCAGGCCTCGGCGCAGGCGGTGGGCTGGCCCGCCTTCACACGGCTCGTGCACAGGATGCACTTGCCCACGGTGGGCACCGGGCGATCCCACTGGTATTTCGGCACGTCGAAGGGGCAGGCCATCATGCAGTAGCGGCACCCCATGCACTTCTCGGCGTCGTACACAACGGGGCCTTCGGGCGTCTTCTTCAGGGCCCCCACGGGGCACACGGAGGCGCAGGTGGGCACGAGGCAGTGCATGCAGAGGTGGCGCACATAGAGCCCCTCCTTGGGCTCCACCGTGGTCCAGGTGTAGGCGGTGGTGTGATCCTCCACCTCCCCGGGCAGGTGGTTCTGCTCCTTGCAGGCCGAAGCGCAGGCTCCGCACCCCACGCAGCGGGTGGCATCGAAGAGGAGTCCCATGGTCATGGATCCACCTAACTTTCAAAAATCAGCCAGAACACGCCGATTTGCGTATAAATCAAGCTGAGCACCGCCCACAAGCTGGCCCCAATCCGACTCGATGTCCACTCAAAACAGCACGATGTGAAGTGCGTCACGGGCATTTGACCTGTTTTTATCGATTTGATGACTTATTCAATTCAACCCATAAATAAGTCCGTTTATCTCCATTTATCTAAAAAGACATGAACGGCCCGCCGGGTCCCGGAACCGGCCCCTTCCCCTTCCTGGGAGGATGGAAGGATGAGCTCCGCGCCCCGCCGCTTCCTCTTCCTGCTCGCCTCCACCCGCCGGGATGGCAACAGCGAACAGCTGGCCCGCCGCGCCGCGGCCCACCTGCCCCCGGGCGCGGAGGCCACCTGGCTCCGCCTGGACGAGCACCCGCTGCCGCCATTCGTGGATACCCGCCACAGCAGTGGCTACGGCGATCCCGACGGCACGGCCCGGCACCTGGCCGAAGCCACCCTGGCCGCCACGGACCTTGTCATCGTCTCCCCCGTCTACTGGTACAGCCTCCCCGCCGCGGCGAAGCTCTACTTCGACCACTGGAGCGGCTGGATGCGGAGCCCCGCCCTGCAGCTGCGGGAGCGCATGAAGGGCCGGCAGCTCTGGGCCGTGCTCGTGGATTCCGATCAGGCCCATGAAGGCTCCGCCGAGCCAGTGCTCGACAGCCTCCGCCGCACGGCGGACTTCATGGGGATGCGGTTCGGAGGCGCCCTGCTGGGTCACGGCAGCAAGCCCGGGGAGGCCCTGCAGGACCCGGCCGTGGGGGCCGCGGCGGCGACTTTCTTCCGCTCCCCCGGGAACTGAGTCGGGCTCGCAGCCGCAGGGGATCGTGACCGGCATCGTTGCCGCACCCCTTCCACGGATCTAGGTTTCCCGGGGTTCTCCCTGCCCGGTGATCGCCATGGCCCGCCGGATCCACCCCTTCGCCCTGTGCCTCGGCCTCGCGCTTCTGCTCGGGTGCGATGATCCCTCGTTCACCCTCCAGAAGTTCCAAGAGTTCCAGCAGGGCGTACTGGGTTTCCTGGAGGAGGGACGGACCACCCGTCAGGAGGTACTCCTCAGGTTGGGGACGCCGGCCTCCGCCTTCGAAGGCGAACGCATCCTCACCTACGACTTCGTGCGGCAGGCGGATGGGGGCTGGCACCGGGTCGGCGCCACCACCTCCAGCGAATGGCGCTACGGCTACGTACCGGGCGCCTGCAGCCTCGTGCTCGTCTTCAGTCCCGAAGGGATCCTCCTGCGGCGCAGCCTGGTGCGGGACCAGGAGCCTCCGCCCAAGGCGCCGCCCGAAGCACCCAGCCCCTAGGCGCACCCGTGGCCCCCCGCTCCCCTTCCCTCCGTTGGCCGACGCTCCTGGTGGTGGCGGCCTGCCTCGGTGGCTGTGCGCCCCCGGAGCTGCAGGTGGCCGAATCCGCCTTCACCCACACCGGGATCCTAGCCTTCCTGCAGGATGGCCGGACCACCCGGGAGGAGGTGGTCCTGCGCCTCGGCACGCCCAACGCCCACTTCGAGGGTGAGCGGATCCTCTGCTACGCCTTCGGTCGGACCTCGAAGCAGGAATGGGTCCGGAACGGACGCGCCTGGCTCCCCAGGGCACCGGAGGGCCCCCGGCCCGTGTACCTCGGCGAAACCCACAGCCTCGTGCTCGTCTTCGATCCCGGCGGCGTGTTGACGCGCCACAGCCTCGTGGTGTCCCGATGAGACGCACCTTCGTGAAGGCCCTCGCCCTCGGGCTCGCCCTCCTGGCCTCGCCCGGCTGCCTCCTCTGGCCCTTCCCCACGGGCATCCTCCTGGAGGGCCGCGGGCGCATCCCGCCGGGCGCCGCCTCCCCCCTCGTGGTGGGGCGGGCCACTTGCGAGGAGGTGCTGCTGCGCCTCGGCGAGCCCGATGCGGTCACCGACGGGGGCCGACTCCTCCGCTACCGCTGGACGGAAGAGCGGGGCTTCCTCGCCCTCGTCGGCCAGAGCACCGGCGTGGTGATCCCGTTCCCCCGACGCTGCGAACTCCAGCTCCGATTCGGGGCCGATGGCCGCCTGGACCGGGCCGACTTCCTCCCCGAGGCCGAGGGATCCACCCCTCCCTGAGCCCACCTGGCGCCACACCGATGAGCCCAAAGCCCCCACGTGTGGTGAAATACAGGCATGTTCAGCGGCACCTACCTCGAGGCGATCAACCAGGCGTTGAAGGACGCCATGGCCGCGGACGATCGGGTCTTCTGCCTGGGGGAGGACATCGGCGCCTACGGCGGCGCCTTCCAAGCCACGGCGGGCCTGATGGAGGCCTTCGGCGAGGGTCGCGTGCTGGACACCCCCATCGCCGAGCAGGCCATCGCGGGCGTCGCCATCGGCACGGCCCTCCAAGGGCGCCGCCCTGTGGCGGAGTTCCAGTTCATGGATTTCTCCCTGCTGGCCTCGGATCTCATCTGCAACTTCGCCGCCAAGGCCCGGTGGCGCTGGGGCGCCTCGGTGCCCGTCGTGTTCCGCGGCCCCGTGGGCGCGGGCGGCAGCGGCGGCCCCTTCCACACCCAGTGTGTGGAGACCCACTTCCTCGGGACCCCGGGCCTCAAGGTGGTGGCCCCCGGCACCGTGGCGGACGCCTACGCCCTGCTGCGCGCCGCGATCGAGGATGAGGATCCCGTCCTCTTCCTCGAGCACAAGCACCTGTACCGCCGCCTCAAGGCGCAGTGGGACGTGGCTCCCACCGCGCGCCTGGGCAAAGCCGCCCTCCGACGGGAGGGGGCCTCCGCCGCCATCGTCACCTACGGCGCCCTCCAGCACGTGGCCCTGGAAGCCACCGAAGGGATGGACGTGGCGGTGCTGGACCTCCGCACCCTCTGGCCCCTGGACCAGGCGGCCCTCGAGTCCCTCGCCCAGCGCACCCATCGCCTCCTCGTGCTCACGGAGCCCAGCGGCAGCTTCGGCCCCGGCGCCGAGCTGGCCGCCCGCATCCAGGAAACTTGCTTCGCCTGGCTCGACGCCCCCGTGAAGCGCCTCGCCGGCCAGGACACCCCCTGCCCCGCCAGCCCCGTGCTGGAGGCCGCCTGGCTGCCCTCGAAGGAGGCCATCCGGAAGGCCGTGGACGAGCTGCTCGCGTGGTGATGGCCCTCCAGCTCCCGCCCGCCCAGGTCCAGAAGGCCCCCACCGACCTCGAGCAAGGCCAGCGCGCCTTGCACGAAGGGCGCCCTGCCGAAGCCCGGGCCCGCCTGGAGGCTTGGCTGGCGAAGCACCCCGAGGATGCCGACGCCTTCGTGGCCTACGGGTTCGCGGAGTTGCGCCTGGAGCTCCTGACCGGGGCCGAGGCCACCTTCCGCAAAGCGCTGGCCCTGAGCCCCGCCTACGTGGACGCCCAATACGGCCTGGGGCTCACGCTCCTTCGGCTGGGGCGCCCCGCCGAGGCCAAGCCCCTCCTGCGCACCGCCCTCGCCAAGGATCCCGCCCGCACGGACGTGAAGGAGGCCCTGGGCCACGCCCTCGCCGCCGCGCCGGATCCCCTGCCGCCCCTGCCGCCCCTCGCGCGGCCCGCCCAGCTGCAGATGCCCGCCCGCACCCACGGCACCGCCTTCGAGGTGCGGGATGCGTCCGGGAAGTGGACCCCCCTCTTCCTCAAGGGCATCAACCTCGGCGCGGCGCTCCCCGGCAAGTACCCCAGCCAGTTCCCGGACGAGGCCACCTACCGCACCTGGATCGAAGAGATGGCGGAACTCGGGGTCAACTGCCTCCGCGTCTACACCGTGCATCCGCCCCACTTCTACCAGGTGCTCCGGGAGCACAACGACAAGGCCAAGGCCGCCGGGAAGCCACCCATTTGGCTCATCCACGGGGTGTGGACGGAGCTGCCCCCCGAGGACGACTTCCGCGATCCCACCTGGTACGGCGAGTGGAAGCAGGAGATGCGCAACGTGGTGGACCTCCTCCACGGGCGCGCCAACCTGCTGCCCCGCCCCGGCCACAGCAGCGGCGCCTACCGAGCCGACGTGAGCCCCTGGACCCTGGCCATCATCCTGGGCCGCGAGTGGGAACCCTTCAGCCTGGAGGCCTTCCACGCGAAATACCCCGGCACCTCCGACTGGCAGGGCCGCTTCGTGGGCATCCAGGGCGGCTCCGCCATCGAGGTGTTCATGGCCGACGCCATGGAGACCATGCTCGCCTACGAGCACGACACCTACCACGCGCAGCGGCCCATGGCCTACACCAACTGGCCCACGCTGGATCCCCTCACGCACCCCACAGAGAGCACCAAGGCCGAGGAGATCGTGTGGCGCAAGAAGCTGGGCCTGCCCGTGGACAAGCTCCAGATCCGGGAATACGACAACGACGCCTTCGGCCTCGACATGCAGAAGGTCCGCGAGGGCAAGGAACTGAAGGCGGGCCTCTTCGCCAGCTACCACGCCTACCCCTACTACCCGGACTTCATCAACCTCGATCCCGGCTACCGGCAGGGCCGGGATGCCGACGGTCCCAACAACTACGCGGCCTACCTCCACGACCTGGTGAAGCACCACACGAAGCACCCGGTGGTGATCTCCGAGATCGGCGTGCCCTCCTCGCGCCTCGCCGCCCACTGGCAGCCCCAGGGGTTCACCCATGGCGGCCAGGACGAACGGCAGCAGGGTGAGCAGGATGTCCGGTTCCTGAAGGACATCCACGCGGCGGGCGGCGCGGGCGGCATCCTCTTCGCGTGGATCGACGAGTGGTTCAAGAAGAACTGGCTCGTCATCGAGTTCGAGGAGCCCCTGGACCGCAAACCCCTCTGGTACAACGTGCAGGACGCCGAGGAGAACTACGGACTCATCGGCATGCGGCCCGGAAAGGGCGGTCCCACCATCCTCATCGACGGCAAGGCCAACGACTGGGACAAGGTGCCCGTCTACCAGCAGGGCGCGGGGATGACCCTGAAGCTGCGCGCCGACGAGGGCTGGCTGCATGTGGGCCTCTTCCTCGACGCGGGCCCCATCGACTGGTCCAAGGAGGCCTTCCTCCTGGGTCTGGACACCTTCGATCCCGCCCTGGGCAGCCACAAGCTCCCCTGGGGCCTGCCCCTGCGCAGCGAGGCGGGGCTGGAGGCCGTGGTCCTCTTCCACGGGGCGGAGGATACGGCCCTCTACCTGGACGAGCCCTACGACCTCTTCACCCACCGCTACAGCCGACCCTACCGGACGATCGCGCACGAGGGCGGCACCTTCCTCATGCCCCGCACGGAGAGCAACCGCGACCGCGTGGGCCGGGACGGCACCCGCTTCCCCGGCCATCAGCAGGAGATCGGCTGGCTGCGCCGCGGCACCCAGGATCGCGACAGCCCCGCCTTCGACAGCCGCGCCGAGTGGCTGGAAGGCATCCTCCCCGACGGCCGGGGCTTCCTGGAGGCCCGCATTCCCTGGGGCCTGATGAACGTCACGGACCCCAGCTCCCACCAGGTGGTACAGGACACGGTGCCCCCCGGCGACGGCGTGGGCCTCGCCACCACGGCGGGATTCCGCATCGCGCTCACCCGCCTGGCCACGCTGGCCTCCCCCACGCTGGGCGGCGCCACGGTCGTCGCCACCCTCCCCGCCGCCCCTGCCGGAACGATGCCGGCACCACCCCTCTTCACCTGGCCCGGCTGGGAGGAACCCACCTGGCACCGGTTCCGGAAGCTCGGCTTCGAGATCGTGAAGAAGGGCATCTCCGCCCTTCCCGACAAACCGAAACCTCCCGCATCCTGAGGCATGCCGATGCCGATGATCCCGCCCGCCCAGGTCCAACAGGCCCCGGAATCCCTGGGCGCCCTCCTCGGGCGGGCCCGCACCGCCCGGGACCAGGGCCGGCTCTCGGAAGCCCTCACCGCCTACGACGCCATGCTGGCCCAGGCCCCGGAGCACGAAACGGCGCTGCTGGAACGGGCCCAGGTGCTCAGCTGGATGGGGCGGTTCAAGGAGGCCGAGTCGGGCTACGCCGAATTCCGCCGACGCCACCCCGGCCGGGGATTGGACGCAGACTTGCGCCTCGCCCAGGTGGCCGCCTGGGACGGCCGCTTCGCCCAGGCCCATACGCGCCTGGAGTCCTGGATCGCCGCGGGCCACCGCCAGGCCGTCCTCGATGACTGCACCTACCTGGCCTGGGAAGGCCGCCTCGGCGCCGCCCTCGACCGCCTCGCCCCCTGGCTCCGCGCCCACCCCGACGACCTGGAGGCCGCCCAGCTGGACGCCAAGGTCCGCAGCTGGACGGGCCGCACGGAGGATGCCCGCCGGGCCTTCCAGGCCCTCCTTCAGCGCTGGCCCAGGGATCGGGAGGCCACCCTGGGCCTGGCCCGCCTGAGCCTCTGGGCGGGGGATTCGGAAGGGGCCCGTCGCGCCTTCTCCGCCCTGCCTGAAACCGAGCGGACCCACCCGGACAGCCGCCTCCTGGAGGCCCAGCTCCAGGCCGCGGAAGGCCACCCCCGCGCCGCCCGGGCCCTCCTGGCCTCGGGCCGCATCCCCGGCAAGGACGCGCAGGACCTCCGTGAGGACCTCGTGGATCGCCAGGGCCCCTGGATCGAGGCCGCCTTCGCCCGCACGGACACCAGCGAGGGCCTGCGGGTGGAGGAACCCGGGCTCCGCGCCCGCCTGCCGCTGGGCGACGGCTTCGTCGAAGGATCCTGGGTGGGTCGCCGCCTCACGCTCGGGCCCCAGGCGGAGAAGCCCACGGAGACGGGCCTCACCCTGAACCACCCCCTGGCCGCCAAGTGGTGGGCCTCGGCCACCCTCCGCCGCACGGAGCTGGGAGGTGAAGGCGCCTCCTCCCACAGCTTGGCCCTGGGGTGGAGCCCCCTGCCCGCCCTCAGCTTCAGCCTGGAGCAGGGCCGCCAGCTGGCCACCTGGACGCCCACCGCCACCGCGGGCCGCGTGGCCCTCGCGGGGCTGGACCTCTCGGGCACCTGGCGTCCCGGCGGGGGTTCCACGACCCTCAGCGCCGGCGGCGGACGGGCCGATGTGAGCGCCGGCTCCGTGCGGAAGAGCTTCTTCGCGGCCCTGGAGCACCGGATCCCCTTCACCTGGGGCGACCTGCACGGCGGCCTCAGCGCCCGTGGCTTCGGGTACTCGGAGACCCTCCCCTTGGGCTTCTTCAACCCCGAGCGTTACCGGTTCCAGGGCCTGGCCCTGGGGGCGGCCTGGCGACGCGGCCGGGAATTCGAAGTGGGCCTGGATGGCCGCCTGGGGCGGCAGTCCGTGAACCAGGATCCCGCCCAGACCACCTGGGGTTGGTCCGCCTCCGCCAGCTGGCGCCCGGCCCTCGGCCCCGCCCTGGTCTTCGCCTCCTGGAGCGCCACCGAGGCCGGACTGCCCATCACCGCCACCACGGACCCCGCCAGCTACCGGGAGCACACCCTCCGCTTCGGGGTGCGGATCCGCGGCCCCCGTGGACTTTGGTAGGATCTAGACATGGCGCGATCTTGGGGAGAGGGGACAACCGTCCTGCTGGTGGAGGACAACCTGCTCACCGCACGGATGATCCGCTCGCGCCTGGAGATGGAGGGGCTCACCGTCCTGGAGGCCCACAACGGGCTGGAGGGCCTGGAGATCATCCGCAGCCAGCGGGTGGATCTCGTGAGCACCGACCTCATGATGCCGGCCATGGATGGCTTCCGCCTGATCCAGGAGATCCGCGACATGCCGGCCCCCAAGGGTAAGGTCCCCGTGCTCGTGGTCTCCAGCAACCAGAACGAGCAGGACATGGTGCGCTGCCTGGCGGCGGGCGCCGACGACTACATCACCAAGCCCATCAGCCCCCAGGTGTTCATCGAGCGGATGTGGCGCCTGCACCAGCGCCATCGGGACTAGCCCCGTGCCCTGGCTGAGCCCCAAGGGCACCCTGGAGCTCCTGCTCTGGTGCACGGTGGGCATGGGCGCCCTGGTGCTGGTCATGGCCGCCTTCGGGGCCCTCTTCCAGTTGCGGCGGGATCGCCGCCACCGCCGCCGCATCCAGTTGCACCAGGCCTGGGAGCCCCTCGTGGCCTCCCTCCTCTTCGACGACCAGACGGACCTCTCTTCCCTGGAGGCCCTCACCGGGTGGGAGCGGGCGCTCTTCCGGCTCTTCCTCATCCGCACCAAGGAATCCCTGGCCGGGGATGAAGGGCGGCGCCTGGACATCTTCTACCGGGGGCTGGGCTTCGATGAGGACCTCCGGGCACGGCTCAGGGCCCGCTCGGCTCGCGAGCGGGCCCTCGCGGCCCTGGAGGTGGACGCCTTCCAGGTGGAGGAGGCGTACGCCGACCTCCTCCTCCTGCTCAACGACCCCGTGCCCTTCGTCGCCCATGCCGCCGCCCGCACCCTTTCGCGCACCCAGCGCCTGCGCTTCGCGGAACCCGTGCTCCAGTGGGTCATCTCCCAGGACACTTACCAGCAGGATCGCCTGCTGCGCCTCATGGAATCCTTCGGCCCCCTCCTGCCCGCCTGGCTAGAGGCCTACCTGGCGGACGTGCCGGAGAACCCCCAGGCCTGGCGCCTCTTCGCGCTGATGGTGGCCTCCACCCGACAGGCGAACAGCGAACCCCGGATCCTCGCGCTGCTCGAATACCCCCACGTGGAAGTCCAGGCCGCGGCCCTGCGCGCCCTGGCGGCCCTGGGCGATCCCCATGCCTACGAGCACGTGCGGCCCTTCGCCACGTCGGAGGCCTGGGTGCTCCGTTCCCAGGCAGCCCGGGCCCTGGGCGTGCTGGGCGGTCCCCTGGCCATCCCCCTGCTCACCACGCTCATGGCGGATCCCGTGTTCGAAGTGCGCCGCAATGCGGCCTACGCCCTCCATGACCTCGGGCGTCCCGGCATCGCGGCGCTGGAAGCCCTCATCGCGGACCTGGATGGGGACCGCTACGCCCGCGACCTGGCCATGGAGCGCCTCGAATGGGCCGAGGAACGGGGGCATCCATGACGGCCCTGGAACTCCTCACCGCCTTCGCCCAGGGGGGCATCCTCTTCTACTTCGCGGTCATGAACGGGTTGAACCTGGTCTTCATTGTTCGGGCCTGGCTGGGCATCCGGAGCCACCTCGCCGACGTGGAGAGCGATCAGCTGGAGGCCTTCTTCGAGAGCACCCATTATCGGCCCATCACCCTGATCTGCCCCGTCTACAACGAAGGCCCCGGCTGCGTGGCGAGCATCAGCAGCCTGCTCGCCCTGCGCTTCCCCGAATACCAGGTGGTCGTCGTCAACGACGGTTCCAAGGACGACACCCTGGAGCGGCTCATCCAGGCCTTCCGGCTCCACGCCTCCCGCCGCGTGATCCGCCAACTGGTGCCCACGAAGTCCATCCGGGGCATCTACGAGAGCGCCTATGTGCCCAACCTCATCGTGGTGGATAAGGAGAACGGCGGGAAATCCGATGCCCTCAACTGCGGCCTGAACCTCGCCCGCTACCCCCTGGTCTGCTGCATGGACGGCGACAGCCTCCTGGAGAACGATGCCCTCCTGCGGGTGGTGCGGCCCTTCATGGACCAGAAGGACGTGGTGGCCACCTCCGGCGTCATCCGCCCGCTCAACGGCTGCAAGGTCACCCCCGCGGGCATCCGCGGCATCCACATGCCGTCCTCCTGGCTCGCGCGCTTCCAGATCGTGGAGTACCTCCGCGCCTTCCTCTTCGGCCGCATGGGCCTCGCCTCCTTCCGGAGCATGTTCATCGTGAGCGGGGCCTTCGGGGTCTTCCGCAAAGACCTCGTGGTGGAGGTGGGCGGCTTCAGCACGGGCACCGTGGGGGAGGACTTCGAACTGGTGGTGCGCCTCCACCGCCACTTGCGCGAGAAGGGCCAACCCTACCGCATCGTGCTCGTGCCCGATCCCATCTGCTGGACGGAGGTGCCCGAGGACCTCGGCACCCTCAAACGCCAGCGGAACCGCTGGCAGCGGGGCCTTATGGACACCCTCTGGATGCACCGGAAGATGGCCTTCAATCCCGCCTACGGCCGCATTGGCGGCTTCTCCATGCCCTACTTCATCTTCTTCGAAGCCCTGGCCCCCCTCATCGAATTGGCCGGTTACCTGGCCTTCTGCTGGTTCGTCTGGCGGGGGCAGATCAACACCCCCTTCGCCCTCCTCTTCCTGGCCCTGGCCCTCTTCCTGGGGCTCCTGAACAGCGTCGCCTCCGTGATCCTCGAGGAGATCTGCATCTTCCCCTATCAGGGCCTGAAGGCCTGGATGATCCTCCTGCTCACCGCCCTCCTCGAGAATGCCGGCTACCGGCAGCTCACCCTGGTCTGGCGCGTGTTGGGCATCGTCGATTGGCTGCGCGGCAAGGAGGGGTGGGGCTACATGGTGCGCCAAGGCATCGGCCCGGCCCCCAAGGCCCCCCCGCCTGACACGTCGTCCGGGACCCGTTGAGGGATCGGAATTTTGGGAGCCGGGGACAGCTGCCGAAAGGACATCCCGGCCCCTCCACGGCCACTCCCGATGCGCCTCCCATCCCTGCCCCTCCTTCCCGGCCTCCTGGTCCTACCCCTCGTGGCCCAGGAGGCCCCACCTGCGCCATCCTCCGACTCGCCTCTGCACCTCAAGTCCCTCGTGGAGCTCTTGAACACGCCCGTGATCACGGCCACCCGGTGGGCCACCTCCCAAGAGGAAGCGCCGGCCACCCTTTTCGTGCTCGAAGCCCGGGAAATCCGCCAAATGGCGGCCACGAGCGTGCCTGACCTGCTCCGGAGCATTCCCGGTCTCGACGTCCAACGCGCGTGGGATGGCGAGGTGATCGTGGGGTCCCGGGGACTCGCCACGCTGAACAACGCCAAGCTCCTCGTGTTGGTGGACGGCCGTCGGGTGAACCTGGACTACAACGGCGGCGTGCGGTGGCGGGAACTGCCCTTGTTCCTGGAGGAGATCGAGCGCATCGAGGTGAGCCTCTCCCCCCTCTCCGCCCTCTATGGGGCCAATGCCTTCGGCGGCCTGATCCAGATCGTCACCAAACGCCCCGAGGCGCGACCCCGGTTCCAAGCCCGGGCCGTGGTGGGCGAAAAAGAGAGCCAAGGCTACCTCATGGCCCTGGCGGATTCCCGGGACCGGGTGGCTTGGTCCGTGGCCGGAGGGTGGGCGCGCAGCGAGGGCTTCGGCAACCGGCATCCTTCGGAAGTGGATGAGGATGTGCTGGGCCCGGACAACCGGACTCGGAACGGAGCTGGCAAGTTCAAAGATGGCTGGGAACTGGGCCGCCTCACCGTGGACCTGGACGTGGAGGGGCTCGGGGGCGGCAACCTCCAGATCCGCCTCGGGGCCGTCACCGGGGACGAGTCCATCCCCTCCCTCAGCTCCACGGCGCTGAAAATGGCCAACAACGCCACTCCCACCCGCAATGCATTTGGGTGGGGGGCCTATTCCTGGCGCCTTTCGCCCCACCACGAGGCCCGGGCCGTCCTCTCCAGCAGCCAGTGGGTGGATCGGGGCCACACCCAACCCTTCTCCACGCGGACCCAAACCGCGGAGTTCCAGATTTTCTCTACCCTGGGCGACCACCAGGTCACCAGCGGCTTGACCGCGGAACGGACTTCGGGCGATTCCCCGGAATTGTCCGGCGGCAGCAACTCGGAGGACCTCACGGCCCTCTACCTCCAGGACAACTGGCGTTTCTCAGCCTTCACCCTCAACGCAGGGCTCCGGTACGACAAGCACACCGATCTGACCGGGCGTTTCTCGCCCCGGGCGGCCCTGGTCTGGTCCTTCGGGAAGGGGCACAGCCTCCGGGCGGGCTTCGGCACGGCCTTCCGCAAACCCTCCATCCAGGAGTCCTACATCCGCTCCATCCCGCCCGGGAATCCCGCCACCACCGGCATCGTGCTCGGCGAGGTGACCTCCCTGGGCCAGCGCAAAGCCGAGCGCATCTCCGCAGCCCAGCTGGACTACCTCGTGCAGGCCGGCGACGACTGGCTATTCCGCCTCAACCTGTTCCGGAACACCGTGGAGGACCTCATCTCCCTGAGGAAGGTCCAACCCTACTCGCCCTACCAATTCGCGGTCATCTACGACAACCAGCATGACCTGCGCATTACCGGTGCCGAGGCCGAAGTGCGGTGGGCGCCCCGCGGACCGGTGAACGGATTCCTCAACCTCTCCCACCAGGACCTGGACTACCTCACGTCCCCCACCACCGATCGCCTGGGCGTTCCCCGGTGGAAGGCGAACCTCGGGCTCACCTTCCACCTTCCCGGGGATGTGAACGGCAGCGTCATCCTGCACCGGGTGGGTTCCCACACACCCCAGTTCGGCCAGGTGGATCCCCAGGGGAACTATCACTTCATGCAGATCCCCGCCTATACGACCGTGGACCTGAAGCTCTTCCAGGTGCGGAGCCATGGGACCGCACGGATCGAATACGGCGTGCTGGCCCTGAACCTCTTCGACCGGGAGCACATCGAGTTCCCCATCTTCGACGGCAACGCCCCCTATTTCGGCTTTAGCGCCGTCTACAACTACACCGCCGATCAGCGGCGCATGTACGAGAACCGCAACGCCCTGAACGACCGCGTCCTCTCCGTCTACGGCACCCTGCGATTTTGAGGCCCCGTCCTCAAGTTCGCCTTCCCCCTTGACGAAGACATTTCCGTCCGCCCATGCTGGGAGACCCCGGTTCCCGGGATCGATCTTTGGCAGTCCGATAACGCGTTATCCAGAAAGGTGGAGGGATTAGGCCCTGTGAAACCTTGGCAACCTGCCCGCGCAAGCGGCGTAAGGTGCTAATTCCTG
>DATFAX010000059.1:0-2527 GCA_035254125.1 Holophagaceae bacterium
GGGCCCTCTGAAGAAGGAGATCGTGATGACCGATCCCACCGTCAAGCCTACCGCCGTCCCGGCGCCGCCGCCACCTCCGACCCTCGAAGACGCGGGCCGCCTCACCCTCCAGGGCCTCATCGCCCAGCTGGTGGAGCTGACTGGCCGCGCCAACGACGGCAACCCCCTCGCCTGGGACCAGGCGCAGGCCAAGGCCGAGGAGATGGCCGCCGTCTGCGGGGACATCGCCGCCCATGCCCGAAGCAACCAGCGCTTCATGGAGCGGACGGAGCAGAAGGTGCTCGAGCGGCGCCGCCGCACCTCCGACTTCATCGACCGCCACTTCCCCGGGCTTCCCGCCTGAGGCGCCCATGCACATCCTCGGCTCCTTCCTCGAGCTTCCCCTGGCCTGCCTGGGGGGGGCCTTCGCGGCGCTCCTCGCCGGCCTGATCCTGGCCCCGGCTCCGACCGAGCGCCTCATCATCAACGCCCTCCTGGCGCGGAACTACCGCCGCATGCAGCGCCTCCGGCGCCGGAACGCCGCGAAGACCCGGTTGGGGATTCGGAGGTCGGCATGAACTCTTTTGGCCTGCCGCTCCGCTTCAATCTCAACCTGACTCCGATCTTTGGCCAGATCGAGGCCTATGCCTACACCCGAGCCGAGGACGGCCGGGTCCACCTCGGCCGCCTCCTCGAGATGACACCCCTTGATCCTTCCGTCGGCACTCACGAGCCCACCTTCCACATGGACCGTTCCTCGGCTCAGGAGTTGATGGACGAGCTCTGGCGGATCGGCATGCGCCCCAGTGAGGGGACCGGATCTGCCGGCGCCATGGCAGCCACGCAAGCCCACCTCCGCGACCTTCAACGCCTTGTCTTCGAGAAGCGAGGTGTCGAATGAGCGCCTTCTTCGAAGGGGCCTTCCCCGAGCTCCACGACCGGCTTCCCGAGGACTTCCACCGGACGCCCAAAGAGCTGGCCATCCCCGATCCGCCGGCCGCCGCGCCCAAGCGGAAGCTCACCATCTTCCCCGGGCCGAAGACCGGCAAGTTCCACCTCCTCGAGGAGCTCGAAGGCGGGGCGGTCCGGGCCCTCCAGTCCTTCCCCACCCGCGAGGCCGCACTGGAGGAGAAGCGCCGCCTGGAAGGGAGCGCCGCATGATCCCGACCCTCCGAACCCTCGGGGCCCGGTTCGGGCTTCAAGAGCCCCTCGTCACCCCCCAGGAGCACCTCCAGCTGGAGCTGCTCGCCACCCACGCCGAGGCCCAGGAGGAGGACCAGCGCAAGCGCCAGTCCATCCGCCAGGAGCTGGAGGCCTTCGACGCCCAGGGCGGCCCGCGCCTGCAGAAGGCCTGGTTCGACGCTTGGCGGGGACTCCGCGAGCCCGTGGCCCACGCCAACGACTGGCGGCCGGGGAGGTGCGCGTGACCCACTACGCCCACCTGCACCCTTACGCCATCCCCGTCCTGATGAGTGTGGTGTCCATCGTCGTCTCCATCGCCCTGGTGCTCTGGAGCCGGCCGCCCAAGCCCAAGGAGGAGTCACTCCAGGTCCTCCAGGCCTTCTACTGCCACGAGTGCGACCACTACTGGGGGCCCGCGCCGGAGGACATCCACCCCGAGGAGTTCCTGGACTGCAAGACCTTTCAGAGCTGCGCCCAACATGGGGGGGATCTGCCATGAGCCTCTGGCGACGCACCCCCTCGGCCAGCTTCCATCCCGCAGGCCACAAGGTCGGGCTCTTCGGGAAGGAGTGGTGGGTCTACCCCAACGGCTGGCCCACGCTCGACGCCCGCGGCCCTTTCGCTTCCCAGGCCGAGGCCGAGGAGGCGATGGACACCCCTCAGCTCCTCCCGCATCCCCCTCGCTACGCGGAGGCTCCCCATGCCTGACCTGGAGAAGCTCACCCTCGTCCAGCTGGAGGCCCTGCTCAAGGAGCACCAGGCGAAGCGCCCGATCCAGACATGGGCCCTGGGCTTCGCGCCCAGCCTCGAAGAGCTCAAGGCCTGGGAGGCCAAGCTCCAGCCCTGGGCCGACACCAAGGACCGGATCCTCTACCACCTCGACCTGAAGCGCCAGCGGGGCACCGTGGGCCGCTTCGTGCCGGCGGAGGAGATCCCCCAGGCCGAGAAGGACCGCATCGAGGCGTCGCTGGCCCAGAACCGGCTGGAGACGGATCCGCTGCCCTATGTCCTGGTGAAGCCGAACCCGCGCAAGAAGGCGGGGGTCCTCAAGGAGGTGGCGGATGCAAACAGCCCCGGGAAAGCCGGGGCACCTGCAGCCAATCCCCCGGCACCCGCCCCGGTCCAGCTCACCCCTCGCCGGAGCATGGACCACCACCGCGCCAGGCTCCAGCGCCTCTCCGACGAGGAGGCCGAGTGCGCCGCCGCCTACCAGGCGGGGGACCGGGCCGCCTACATGCACATCCAGAAGCTCCGGCAGAAGATCCGGAACCTCCGCCATGGGCTGGGCCTGGAGCCCTGCCCCTTCATCCCCCTGCCCAGGCTTGCCACCGGCCCGAAGCCGAAGCGCAAGGCCTTCCACCCCCTC
>DATFAX010000060.1:0-19198 GCA_035254125.1 Holophagaceae bacterium
CGGTCTCCGGACTCGCACGCGACAAGGACCGTTGGATCCTCCCGAGCCTTCCCGGTTTCCCAGTGGCTCGGCTTGCGGTCTCAACCTTTCGGCTGGTGCACACCGTTGCGGGGCAGTGCCGGATTCCCACCGGCTTCCCGAGCATCACAGGACGCGATGTCAGAACGTCCAGGGGACCATGGGGCAAGGTTTCTGGCAAGGGAAAGCCTGGAACGCGAAGCGCGCGAAGAAAAGCGCGAAGCGCGCCAAAGTTTCCCCAGCTATTCTTCGCGCTTTTCGCGTACGGCTTTTCAGCCGAGGACGCGGTTGTGGAAGCGCAGGAGTCCCCGGTTGGGCCCGTAGACCTCCAGCGCCGAGAGGCCGAAGGGCGCCCAGGCGAGGTCCAGGGCGCGCTCCAGGGGGAGGCCCAGGAAGTGGGCGAGGAGGGCCCGCAAGGTGCCGCCGTGGGCGAGGACGAGGGTGGGGGCTTCCCCTTCCAGCGCGGTCTGGAGGGCCATGACGGCGCGGCTGGCGGTGCGGCCGAAGCTCTCGCCCCCGGGCGGTGTGGCGCGCACGGGGTCGGCGAAGAAGGCCTTGGTGGCGATGGGGTCCTGCTCAGAGAGCTCCCCCCAGGGCCGGGCCTCCCAGGCACCGAAGGCCTGCTCGGCGAGGTCGTCCAGCACGAGGAAGGGCAGGCCCAGGTCCTCGGCATGCCGACGGCTGCGTTGGAGCGGTGAACAGAGCACCCGCTGCAGCCCGAGGTTCAGCAGCTCCGCCTTCACCGCGGGCCAGCGGGCTTCGCCTTCAGGCGCCACGGGCAGATCCGTGCGACCCAGGGGGGCGCCGCCCTGGCTGGCGGTGGTGGGACCGTGGCGGAGGAGGAAGAGCGGGGTCAAGCGTTCCCCCCAGTCCATCCATGCACCGCGGGCGGGCGATCCGGCTGTTCCTGCTTCGACTTCATCCCGCCAAGAATACCAGGAGCGCCGCGGCTTCCCCGAGCATGGCGGTGGCCCCCAGGCAGTCGCCGCTGTGGCCGCCCAGGCGCATCTTCAGCCGCCAGGACCAGAGGAGGCTCGCGCCAAGGACGGCCAGGAAGGCCTGGGGAACGCGCGGCAGGCCGAGCCGCAGGGCCACGGCTCCGAGCAGGAGGGCGAGGACGGTGCTGCCGACCCAGAGGTGCCAGGTGCCTTTGCGGTGCACCTCCTTGGCGAGGCCTTCCGCGATGGGGGGTAGCAGCGCGAGCACGTGCACGATGGACCAGCGGCCCAGGGCCATGGCCATGGGGAAGGCGAGGAGGGCGCGGCCCCCCAGGGCCACCAGGGCGCTCCAGCGGAGGAGCAGCGCGCAGACGAGGGCCATGCTGCCGTAGGCGCCGATGCGGCTGTCCTTCATGATCGCGAGCACCTTGTCACGGGTGAAGCCGCCGCCGAGGCCATCCACGGCATCGCTGAGGCCGTCCTCGTGGAACCCTCCCGTGAGCACCAGCCCCGCGGCCAGGGCCAGCGCCGCGGCCACGGCGGGAGGCCAGAGGCGGCACCCCAGGTGGAAGGCGCCTGCGGTGAACCCGCCGACGCAAGCTCCCACCAGGGGGAACCAGACGACGGCGCCCTGCAGTTCCCCGGCTTCCGTGGGCCGCCCCGGCAGGGGGATGCGGGTGAGGAAGCGGAAGGCTGCGAGAAGGCTCCGCATCACACGAGTTCGGGGGTGGGCGACGCGGTGGAGACGCCTGCCCCCGAGAACGTCGCCATCTCGCGCATCACGGCGCAGGCGCTGCGGAGGATGGGCATGGCCAGGGCGGCGCCGCTGCCTTCGCCCAGGCGCATGCCCAGGTCGAGGAGGGGCTCGGCGCCCAGGCTGGCGAGGAGGCGGGCGGCGCCGGGCTCGGCGCTGCGGTGGGACCAGATGAGGAAGTCGGAGAGTCGGGGATCCAGGCGCAGCGCCACGAGGGCCGCGGCGCCGGCGATGTAGCCGTCCACCACCACGGCCCAGCCCCGGGCCGCGCCCGCGAGCATGGCGCCGGCCATGGCGCCGAACTCGGCGCCGCCCACTTCGGCGAGGACCCCGAGGGGATCCGCGGCATCGGGTCGGCGCGCCTCCAGCACCCGGCGGACGGTGTCGACCTTCCGTTGGAGGGCTTCGCCCTGCAGACCGGTACCGGGGCCCACGGCCTCCTCAGGGGTGAGGCCACCGAGGACGCAGGCGAGGAGCGCCGCCACGGCGGAATTGCCGATGCCCATCTCGCCCAGGCCCAGCAAGGCGAAGGGGGCGGCGGGGAGGGCCGCGACTTCATCCATGCCCGCCTGGAGGCAGGCCTCGGCTTCGGCGCGGGTCATGACGGGCCCCGACAGGGGATCCCGGGTGCCGGGCAGGACTTTCCGCTGGCTCACGCCGGGGAAGGGGCAGGGCACGGCCACGCCCACGTCGATGACGCGATGGCGGATGCCGTGGAGGCGGCAGAGCACGGAGGAGGCGGCGCCCCCCGCGGCCAGGTTGGCCACCATCTGGGGTGTCACTTCCGCGGGGTAGGCGGAGGTGCCGTGCCGGGCGATGCCGTGGTCCCCCGCGAAGGTGAGCAGGTGGGCTGCGGGATCCGCGGGGCGCGTGGTGCGGGCGATGCGGCCCAGGCGGAAGGCCGCGCGCTCCAGCTGGCCCAGGGCTCCGAGGGGTTTGGTCAGGTCGTCGAGGTGGGCCAGGAGCGCCTGATCCAGAGCGGGGTCGAGGTCGGGAAGCTGGGGCAGGTGCATCCGCCCACTCTAGGGCAAGGCCAACGGAGCCGTCACGCCCGTCCAGGATGGGGCCGAATTCTCCCGGTCATCCCCGCCCTCTGCCATCCTCATGCGATGCCCGCCCGCGTTGCTCCCCAACCCAGCCCCAAGCTGCAGTCGCTCCTGAAGGAGTTCCAGCAGATCGCGGCCATGGCCGGCTTCCTCAATCACGGCTACGACCTGCCGCAGCTCCGACTACAGTTCACCCTCTACGGCCGGCTGCGCGCCGAGGACGAGGCTGCGGCTCTGGCCCTCCAGCCCGCCTTGCAGGCGTGGGCGGAGCAAGTGTCCGAGCGCCTGCGGGAGGACAGCAGCGGTGGTGTGCTCCAGCCCCAGATCCTCATGGGGCCGCCCCAACCCTTTCCGGGCGGCGGCTTCGTGTTGGTGGTGACCCTCACCTTCCCCACCAAGGTCACGGACAGCGGGTATTTCAAAGTGAAGACGGCGGTGCTGAGCGCCTACCAGGAGGCCGTGCGGCTGCGGGAATCCGGATTGCCCGCCTGAGCGGTCTTGCGTATCCCGGAGGGATACCAAGAAAGTGAAGACGGCGGTGCTGAGCGCCTACCAGGAGGCCGTGCGGCTGCGGGAATCCGGATTGCCCGGTTAGACCGCAGGGCGGAGGCTGGAGGTCCGAAGGGGGGCGGGGCTTCGGACCCGTACGTGCATTCGAACCTCCGACCTAATGCCCCAGGCTCTCCTCCACCACCTGGAAGAGGCGGTGGAGGGTGAAGGGCTTGGGCAGGAGGCAGAGGTGGGGGTCCTTCTGGAGTTCCGATTCGAGGCCCTCCAGCCCCCGGCCACTGGCGAGGATCACGGGCACCTTGGGCGCGATGCCGCGGATGAGGGCGAGCATCTCCAGGCCCGTGCGGTGGGGCATCAGCTGGTCGCTGAAGACGAGATCGAAGGGCGTCTCCAGGAAGGCATGCCAGCCCTCCACACCGTTGCCGGCGAGAACAACCTCCGCGCCATGGATGCGGAGGGCCTCCTCCACCAGGCTCCGGATGGACAGCTCATCCTCCACCACGAGGATGCGTCGCCCCTTGAGCTGGCGGGGCACCGGTGCGGTCGTCGCCGAAGGCTCGGCCAAGGGGGCATCGGCCCGCTGGAGGTGCACCAGGAAAGTGGAGCCGAGCCCCCACTGGCTCTGCACCTCGATGCGGCCCCCATGGGCCTGAACGAGGCCCATCACCATCGAGAGACCGAGGCCCGTACCCTTGCCCAGTTCCTTGGTGGTGTAGAAGGGCTCGAAGATCCGCGCCTGGACTTCGGGGGTCATGCCCACCCCGTTGTCGCGCACCCAGAAGGCGAGCCCGTCCTCGTGGCGGCAGGTGCCCACCTGGATGGTGCCGCCGGCGGGGAGGGAGTCGCGGGCGTTGACGACGAGGTTCACGAGCACCTGCTCCAGCTGCACCTGGTCGCCGAGGGCATGGGGCAGATCCTCCGTGAAGTCGGTGGTGAGGGTCACGCGCTTGTCGAGGACGCGGCTGAGGAGGACGAGGCCCTCCCGCATCACCGCATTGAGGTCCAGGGACACGAGCTCGGATTGGGAGGGGCGGCTGAAGGCCAGGAGGGCCCGGGTGGTCTCGGCGCAGCGGTTGGTGGCGTCCTCGGCTGCCTGGAGGTTGCGATGGGCGGGGTGGTCTTCGGGCAGGTGTTCCATGCCCAGGCCGATCTGGCCGAGGATGGCGGTGAGCTGGTTGTTCACGTCATGCGCGATGCCGCCGGCGAGGGTGCCCACGGTCTCCAGCTTCTGGCTCTGGCGGAGCTGATCCTGGAGGGCCTCCCGATCCCGCAGGGCCCGGTGGGCGCTGGCGAGGGCTTCCCCGAGGGCATGGAGTTCCGCGAAATCTGAAGGGGGAGGCGGGGGGACCTCATGGCGACCCAGACCCTCGGCGGCGGTGGCCAATGCATCGAGCGGTGCGGTGTAGCGGATGGAGAGGCGCCAGGCCGGCCAGGCGAGGCCGATCAGGAGGACCAGGGCGAGGCCCGCCACCACGAGGGCCCGGCGATTGGGGGCGGAGAGGATGTCCTGGTCCGGCTGAGCGAGGATGAGCTCCCAGGCGAGACCCTCGGAGGGTGCGAAGGGGCGCAGCCGACCGCTCCAGTGGCCCGAGGCGTGGTCCAGGGCGACGCCGCGGTCCCGGCCTTGGCGGTAGTTCTCGTGCAGACGCCAGAGGAGGGGGAACTGGGCCTCGGTGACGGGGCGCAGGGTGGCCTCCCGCCGCAGCACCGGGTCGGCGAAGCGTCCGGAGGTGGGCGGAACCAGGAGGCGGCCTTCGCGATCCAGGATGGTCACCACACTGCCGGGGGACGGTTGGATGGTGCGCAGGGCGGTGGTGAACTCCTCCAGCAGCACGTCGATGGCGAGCACCCCCAGGAACGCGCCTTCGCGGGTCCTCACGGGCACCACGTAGGCGAGCCCGTGCTGGCCCGCCAGGCGGCCCACGAAGGGATAGGGCTCCATCCAGGCGGGGGCGGGCCGGGTGGCGCCGAAGGTGAACCAGGGGCGGGTCCGGTAGTCCATGATGCGGGTGGCCACGTGGGGATCGGCCCGGACTGAACCTGCGGGATCGCCGAGCACGGGACCCGAGGTCCAACCGCTCTCGGTGGGATGGATGCTGCGGGCGCCCCAGCCTGCGGCCAGGCGGCCCATGCCGAAGCCTCCGCCATCCGGCTGCACGAGGTTGAACCCGGTGATCAGGGGCACGCCCTCGACGAGGGGCAGCAGCTGGTCGTAGGTGGCCTGGTCCTTCTGAGGATCCAGGCGACCGGCGGCCCAGGCCTGGGCGATGACTCCGGCGAGGTGCTCCACCCGGTGGATGTCGCCGGAGAGCTCGCGCTCCAGGTGCCCCAGCTCGGAGATCACCCGCTCATCCGCCTGGCTCCGGGCCAGACGCGCCATGCCCACCCAGGAGAGCCCGACCACCAGCACGAGCACTGCACCCAGGAGCAGGATGAGCTCCTTGTGCAGGACCCGGCGCAGGCGCTTCATGCGGGGCTTCCCAGGCGGTGGGCGAAGGCGCGGATGGCGCGGCCCCGGTGGCTAAGGCTGTGCTTCACGTCGGAGGGCAGCTCGCTGAAGGTGCCGAGGTGGCCCTCGGGGATGAAGATGGGATCGTAGCCGAAGCCGTCGTCACCCCGGGGCTCCGGGGCCAGATGGCCCTCCACGGCGCCGTCCACGGTCCAGGCCGCGCCCTCGGCGGGCGCGAAGGCGAGCACGCACACGAAGCGGGCGGTGCGGCGGGCGTCCTGGGGGAGGAGCCCCAGCAACCGGCGGTTCTTCTCGCCTTGAGGGGCCTCCGGGGCGAAGCGGGCGCTGAGCACCCCGGGGCCGCCCCAGAGGGCATCCACGCAGAGGCCGGAATCATCGGCGAGGAAGCCATCCACGGCCTCCCGTTCCGCGGATAGCCACCAAGCCCGGGCCCCGAGGGCCTTCTGGAGGGCGTTGTCCTGGAAAAAGGCACCAGTCTCGGGCAGCTCCGGGGCCTCGGCGGGCCAAGGCAGCAGCTCATGGCCGGGAAGCAGGGCCTGGAATTCCCGGAGCTTGCCGGCATTGCGGGTGGCCAGCACGAGCTTCATCTCAGGCCCCCACCACTTCCGTGTACCAGCTGCGGGCGCGCTCGGGGGTGATGGGCCCGTGAATGAGGGCCCGACCGTCCGCAAAAAGGGTGATGCGGTGCTCGCCCTCCTCGCCCCGCAGGAGCATGGGGGCCAGCTGCCAGGGGGTGCCCGTGCGGGCCTGGAGCCGATCCCGCAGGGGGGCGAGGTCCAGGCGCCGGGGCGGGTTCACGCGGATCTGCACGCCCTCGAGGCCGCAGAGGTGGCTGGCCTTGAGGGTCCACCGGGCATCCAGGAACTCGGTGATGCGCTCCGTGCAGTAGCGGCAGCGCGTGGTGGGCGGCTTCAGGAACTGCCGCTCGTTGCGCCACAGGTCGAAGCGGGCGAGCTCTGGATGGGGCTCGGTGCCGCTCAGGAGCTTGAGGGCCTCCAGGGCGGCCCAGGAGGCGGCCACGCCCACGGTAGGGCCCAACACGCCCGCGCTGTCGCAGGTGTCCACGTCGGCGCTGTCGGGGGGCTCCTCCATGAGGCAGCGCAGGCAGGCCGTGGCGGGTGGGTTCAAGGGCCAAACCATGGCCTCGCCCCCGATGGCTCCGCAGTATATCCAGGGGGTCCCCGTGGCGATGGCGATGTCATTGAGGAGGAAGCGGGCCTCGAAGTTGTCGGTGCCGTCGCAGATCAGGTCGAATCCGCCCAGGAGCTCCCGGGCGTTGCCGCTGGTGAGGTCGGCCACCCGGGGGGTGAGCGCCACTTCGGGATTGGCGTCCGCCAGGCGGCGGGCGGCGGCTTCGGCCTTGGGCGTCCCGAGGTCGGACTCGCCGTAGAGCAGCTGCCGCTGGAGGTTGCTCTTCTCGACCAGGTCCCGATCCAGGAGGGTCAGGTGGCCCACCCCGGCCCGAGCCAGCCAGGAGGCGAGGACGGAGCCGGTGGCCCCCAGTCCGACCACGGCGACCCGACGATCCCGGAGGCGGGCGTCCGCCTCCTTGCCGAGATAGATGCGTTGTTTGGCGTAGCGCATGGAGGGCTTTCAGCGGTCAGCGATCAGCCGTCAGCATAAACGCGACGGCGCCCCGTGGGGGCGCCGTACTGAAGGCTGATCGCTGAGTGCTGACAGCTTCTCTTAGTTCGCGCCCTGGCTGGCCTGCTGCTCGGCCATGGCCTTCTCCCACTCGGCCTGGAGGCGGCGGGCATCGGAGATGGCGAACTTGTAGACGTACTCGAAACGGTCGGCGCCCTTGGTGAGGGCCAGGATCACTTCGTAGACGCCGTCCTGGTTCACCTCGAAGGGGGAGGCGATGACGTTGAAGGTGCCTTCCTTGGCGCCCTCGGGGATCTGCACGTCGGACTCGCGGATCACTTCCTTGCGCTCGCCGCCGGGGGAGACGATGGCGAAGGAGAACTTGAAGTCCCCGTCCATGCGGCTGAAGCGGGTGTAGAAGCACACCTTCGGCAGGGAGAAGGGCACCTGGGGGACCACGATGTGGTGGTCGTAGAGGCCCATGAGGGAGGTCTTGCCCCCCGTCTCCTGACGGATGTCGTCACAGAGGAGGGTGAACTCGTGCTTGGGGGCCTTGATCTGGACTTCCTGCATGACAGCTCCGAAAAGGGGATTGGCGGTCGAAGTGGAAGGATCAGTTTACCCTGGAGGCGGGGCCCCTCCAAGCCAAGCGTGACGAAGGACGCCCCCGGAGGCTAAATGCTGGTTCGGCTCGTTCTCGCCTTGCTCTGCTTCGGGGCGCTTCACGCCCAGGAGCTGCGCGTGCAGGTTCTTTCCACCACCGACGTGCACGGGCACGTGATGGCGGAGGATACCTTCAGCATGCAGCCCCGGAACCTGGGGTGGGCCAAGCTGGCCACCCTCATCCGTCAGCGGAAGGCCCTGAACCCCAACACCATTCTCGTGGACAGCGGCGACACCATCCAGGGCGAGCCCATCAACTATGTGCGGCACCGGCTGCGGCGGGATCTTCCCGACCCGAGCATGCCCATCATGAACGACCTGGGCTACGCGGCCATGGCCGTAGGCAACCATGAGTTCGATTTCGGACTCGAGGTGCTGCGAGAGGTGGAGAAGCAGGCCAAGTTCCCCTGGATCTGTGCCAACGCCGTGACCGGCAAGGACGCCCAGCCGGCCTTCAAACCCTTTGTGAAAGTGAAGGTGGGCGAGGTCACCGTGGGCATCCTGGGCCTCGTCACGCCGCAGATCCCCCGCTGGTCCGAACCCGAGTGCTATGAGGGGCTCAATTTCGAGGACATCGTGGCCTCCGCCAAGGTCTGGGTGCCCCGGCTCCGGGAGAAGGAGAAGGTGGACGTGGTCCTCGTGGCGGTCCACTCCGGGCTGGGAGAGGTCACAGGCGAGATGGGGGATGAGAACGCAGTGCTGCGTCTGGCGGACCAGGTGCCGGGCATCGACGCCATCCTCTCGGGCCACACCCACCGTCCCATCGTCACCCGCCACAAGGGGGTACCCATCCTCCAGGCGCACATGCACGGGTTGGCCCTCGGCGTGCTGGAGCTGGTGCTGCGCAAGGAGAAGTCCCGGTGGACCCTCGTCTCTGCGGAGCCCAGCCTGCTCCGCCCGGCGGACGACACGCCCATCGATCCCACGGTGCTCGCCCTTACCGCCGAACTCCGGGAAGGCACCCGCACCTACCTGGACACCTTTGCCACGAACCTCCAGGTGGACCTCGACACCCGGTTCGCCCGCATGGAGGACTCCCCCGTGCTCCAGCTGCTGCACCGGAGCATGCGGGAGGCCACGGGGGCCCAGCTCACCGCCGCCGCCTGCTTCAATACGGGGCTCTACATCCCCAAAGGCCCCACGAGCGTGCGCCAGTGGTACGCGCTCCTGCCCTATGAGAACCGGGTGGTCCGGATCAAGGTGACGGGGCGGCAGCTCAAGGCCTACCTGGAGCACGCCGCGCGCTACTACAACCCGCCCTACCTGCCGGAGCTCACCAGCGGACAGCTCGCCGGGTACGACTTCGACATGGTGGACGGCGTGAACTACGCCCTGGACCTCATGAAGCCCGTGGGGCAGCGGGTGGTGAACCTGCGATGGCAGGGCCAGCCCGTGGCGCCGGACCAGACCTTCACCCTGGCCCTGACCTCCTACCGCTTTCGCGGCGGCGGGGGATTCATGGACGCCATGGGATGGAGCGGGGCGCCCGAGTTGGTGACCGCCGAGTGCCACCGCAACCTGCTGCTGGATGTGGTCCTGAAGAACAGCACGCTGAACCTGACCCCGGACCACAATTGGCGGACGATCCCCTACCTGGATCGGGAGCGGGTCTTGCAGGGGGGCGGTCGCTAGACCCCTACCTCAGCTGCAGGGCGACGATGCCGCCTCCGGGCTTGGTGAAGGAGACTTCCGCATCCAGGGCACCCACCAGCTGGGCGCCTTCCTCGAGCCCCGTCGGGAGCAGTTCGAGGGTGCCCTTGGACAGGTCCACCTTGCCCAGCACGAGCCCCGTGAGGGTGCCCTTGATGGCCGGGGCCAGCTGCGAGGCGGGCAGGGCCAGGAGGATCTGACCCCCGGTCTCCCACCAGAGCACGGCCTGCCGATCCGGGGAAAGAGCCTGAAGGGCGGGGGCGGGGGCGTTGGCCAGGGCCAGGTAGGTCTGGCCCGCGGGCTTGCCCGTGGCTACGTTCAGGAGGGTGAAGTTCAGGTCCGAGCCCATGCTCAGCACCACCTGACCCAGGTTGGTGACCGCGATCCGATAGAGCCGGGGGGCCGGGGGATCCCCCTTCTTGGGCTTGCTGCCGGAGGCCCAGACGAGGTCCCCGGTCTTGAAGGTGCGCTTCTCGACGTAGTAGGTGTCGGTCCGGTAACTGAGGTAGAAGGTGTCCGTATCCCAGGCCAGGTCGGCCACTTGGCCGGGCAGGGCCTCCTTGCGGGTCACCTTGCCGGTCTTGTCCACGGCCGTGAGGGTGTTGCCGGACACGATCCAGGCCTTGTCCCAGGAATCCACCACCCAGAACTCGGGGGTCCCCTCCACCTTGCTGATGTCCAGGGCGCCGGACTGGCTGCCATCCCGGGTCCAGGTCCGGAGCAGGTTCCCATCTCGGAAGATGTAGGCGCCGGTCACGTCCTGACGGGCCCAGCCCTTGGCCAGGGATGCGCCATCCCAGCCCTGGGCCGCGCACAGGACGGGTAGGGCGAAGCCAAGGAGGAGGGTACTGAGGGGTCGGAGCCGCACGGCGGGCCTCATGATGGGGCGGTGTCTACTGCGAAACGATAGGAAATTCCCGGAGAATAAGCAAGCCAGACTAGGAAGGAATCTTTTTAAAGGCCCGCGTGAAAGGCCCGGATCCGCTCCACGAGGCGGGCCACGCTGAGGCCCTCTTCATCCAGCAGGCGCTTCTGATCGCCGTGGTGCACGATGTGGTCGGCCACGGCGATGCGCAGGAGCGGGCGGGTCACACGCCCATCGGCCAGGGCTTCAGCCACGGCGGAGGTGAAGCCGCCCTTCTCGATGCCCTCCTCCAGGGCCACCACGCCCCTGCAGGACCGGGCCAGGGCCAGGATCTGCTCGGAATCCAGGGGCTTGAGGAAGCGCGCGTTGAACACGGCGCAGGCGATGCCCTCCTCGGCCAGGGCCGCGGCGGCCTCCAGGGCGCCCTGCACCTGGGTGCCGTAGGCGATGAGGGCCAGGTCCGCCCCCTCCCGCAGGAGCTCGCCCTTGCCCACAGGCAGGGGGGTGATGGTCTCGTCCAGGGCCACGCCGAGGCCGTTGCCACGGGGATAGCGCAGGGCGGCGGGGTGACCGCAGTAGAGGGCCGTCATGAGCATGCGGCGCAGTTCGTTCTCGTCCTTGGGGGCCATGAGCACGATGTGCGGGAGGCTCCGGAGGAAGGACATGTCGTAGAGGCCGTGGTGGGTGGGACCGTCGGCCCCCACGATGCCGGCGCGGTCCATGGCGAAGACCACGGGCAGGTCCTGGAGGCACACGTCGTGGGCCACCTGGTCGAATCCCCGCTGCAGGAAGGTGCTGTAGATGGCGCACACCGGACGCATGCCCTTGGTGGCCATGCCCGCGGCGAAGGTGACGGCGTGCTGCTCGGCGATGCCCACATCGAAGGTGCGCTCGGGGAAGACCTTCTGGAAGTGGTTGAGGCCCGTGCCATCCAGCATGGCGGCGGTGATGGCGACGATCTTCTCGTCCTTCTTCGCCAGTTCGAGGAGGGCGTCGGCGAAGACCTTGGTGTAGGCGGGGGCGGTGGGGGCCGCGCCCTTCTTCATGACACCGGCCTCGGCGTCGAAGGCGGTGACGCCGTGCCACTTCAGGGGGTCCTGCACCGCGGGCTCATACCCGAAGCCCTTCTTCGTCTGCACGTGGAGGAGGACGGGGCCGTCCTTCAGCTTCTCCTTGGCCTCGGCGATGGCGCGGGAGGTGGCCACGGCGTCGTTGCCGTCCACAGGGCCCATGTAGCGGAATCCCAGGTCTTCGAACAGCAGGCCGGGGATGAAGAGGCGCTTCACGCTGTCCTCGGTCCACTTGGCGGCCTTGGCCACGCCCTTGCTCACGCTCTCCAGGGGGATGGCCTTGATGGCGTGCTCGATGCGATCGCGCCACCGGTTGTAGTACTGGCCCGACATGATCTGGTTGAGGTAGCCCTGCAGCGATCCGACATTCGGATTGATGCTCATGTCGTTGTCGTTGAGGATCACGAGGAACTTCTTCGTCTCCAGGTAGCCCGCCTGGTTCAGGGCCTCGAAGGCCATGCCGGCGGTCATGGAGCCGTCCCCGATGACGGCCACGCAGGTGAAGTCGTCCTTCTGGAGGTCCCGGGCGGCGGCCATGCCCAGGGCCGCGGAGATGGAGGTGGAGGCGTGCCCCGCGCCGAAGTGGTCGTAGACGGGGCTCTCCTCGATCTTCAGGAACCCGCTGAGGCCGTGGTGCTGGCGCAGGGTGGGGAAGCGGTCCTTGCGGCCCGTGAGGATCTTGTGGGGGTAGGCCTGGTGGCCCACATCCCAGACCACCCGATCCTGGCGGAAGTCGAACTGGTGGAAGAGGGCGACGGTCATCTCCACGGTGCCGAGGTTGGAGGCGAAGTGCCCGCCCGTCTCGCTCACGCTGTCGATGATGAAACGACGCACCTCGGCGGAGAGCTCCCGCAGTTGGTCGTCGGTGAACTGGCGGACGGCCTCGGGCGTGCCCAGGGCATCCAGGAGGGGGTACTTGGAGCTCACGCGATCCGCTCCGCCAAATACCTGGCCCAGGCTTCCAGGGACGACGGATGGGGAAGGGACGGCACGTGACATAGGGCTCGCTCGGTGGCCTCCTGGAGGGCGCGTCGGGCACCGTCCAATCCCAGAAGGCTCGGGTAGGTGATCTTACCCCTTCCCTGGTCCTTCCCGGCGCGCTTACCGAGGGTCGCTTCATCGGAGGTGGCGTCCAGGATGTCGTCCTGGATCTGGAAGGCGAGGCCGATGGCTTCGCCGTAGGCCCTCAAGGCGGCCTGCTGGGCCGGGTTTGCGCCGCCCAGGAGGCCGCCCAGCTCCACGGCGGCGCGGAGGAGGGCACCCGTCTTGAGCCGGTGGATGGTCTGCAGGTGCTCCAGCCCGTAGGCCGTGCCGGAGGCGGTGAGGGTCTCCCCTTCCAGATCCAGGGCCTGCCCGCCCACCATGCCCCGCCAGCCGGCGGCCTCGGCCAGGAGGGCCACGGCGTCGGCCCGGCCCGTGGCAGCCAGCACGGCGAAGGCCTCCGTGAGGAGCCCGTCACCGGCCAGGATGGCGTGCCCCTCGCCGTAGACCTTGTGGTTGGTGGGGCGACCGCGGCGGAGGTCGTCGTCGTCCATGGCGGGGAGGTCGTCGTGGATCAGGGAGTAGGTGTGGATGAACTCCAGGGCGAGGGCGCCGGGGAGGGCCGCCTCGAGGGTGCCGCCCACGGCTTCGGAGGCCAGCAGGCAGAGGGCCGGGCGCACCCGCTTGCCGCCCGCTTCGAGGCTGTAGCGCATGCCCGCGGCGAGCAGCGCGGCTTCACCATCCTGGAAGGGGGCCAGCAGCCGGGGTTCCAGGAGGGGAAGGAGGCGGGCCAGGTCCGCCCGGACCTGATCGGTGGCGCTCAACCTTCGGCTCCGTCCAGGCCCTCGGCCCGATATTCACCGCCCAGACCGGCCTTCAGGACCTCCACCCGGCGCTGGGCCTCTCCAAGTTGGCCCTGCAGGGACTGCGTGAGCTTCACGCCCTCCTCGAAGGTGGTCAGGGCCTCCTCCAGGCTGAGGGCGCCGCCTTCCAGTTTCTGGACGAGGGTTTCCAGACGCTCCAGCCCCTCGTCGAACCGGGGGGCTTCGGGATGGGGCTGGCTCATGGCGCACCGAAAAAAAAGGGGGCCGTAGGGCCCCCTCCATTCTAAGCCCAGCGGGCCCGTCAGCGCTTGCGGCTCCCCTTCTGGGCCTGCTCGAGCATCTTCTTCCCCGCATCCTCCATCTTGTAGCCCTCGGGCAGGGCGAACACGGAGGCGGGGATGGGCCCCTCCTTCACCTCGGTGGCCTCCCGGGTGATCTCACCGATGAAGGGCGCCACGGTGACGGACTTGAGGGTGAAACCCTTGATCTTGGCCATCTCGGTGGCCATCTTGGCCGCGGCGGGGCTGGCGGCGAACTGCATGAGGTGGGTGAACTTGGTGAAGCGGGCGAAGTTCGCGGGATTCATGGGGAGCTTGAGGTTGGGGTCGGCGCTGAGGGTCATGTCCATCTTCATCATCACCATGTGGTACTTGGTGCACTTGCGCCCCGCCACCGTCTCGCTGCCCACCTGGTCCACGGAGAAGTTGTTGGGATCCCCCATCATCTTGGCCATCATCTCGGCCATGGGGCCCTCTTTCATCTGGGCCTGCATTTCGGCCATGCGGGCGCTCATGGCCTCGGCGACCTTCTCCATGTCATCGAAGGACATGAACTCCACCTTCTTGTCCTTGTGTTTGATGGTGTAGATCATCCCCTTCTGGAGATCCATCATCGAGTCGATCTGGGTGCCCTCGTGGTTGGTGCGGTGCCGGTCGGCGGTCATGTACTGGTGGGAGATGCCCTCATTGTGCTTCCCGCCGTTCTTGAAGGTGATGGTGAGGTCCCCGGCCAGGGCCGTGGCCACGGACAGGGCGGCGATAATCGCGGTGCCTAGGATGCGACGCATGGGGTTCTCCGGAAGGTGTGGGCCAACGATAGCCCCTTGATGAAAGGCTATCAATGGTCAAAAACCGGTGTCGGCAACCTTAGCCCCGCTTCCGGTACCTTCAAGGTTGGAGGGGGTTGGGGACTGTACTGGAGTCACCTTTCCGTTTGTTGGCCCCTATTCGCGCCATCCAGCAAGGAGAGTCGCGCGGCGCGATGGGTGTCCATCGTGCAAGCGGCTCGACGTAGCTGGGGGCGCGAAGAGGAGCCAACCCTTCGGGCAAGGAGCGGCGGCTGTCGCATCCCTGTGTTGGCCTCCCTCCGTGCATTCCCGATGCATCTCCGGTCGGCCGCCTTGGCCTGCTCCGCCGACGCCCCTCGCAAACGGGAAGGTGATTCCAGTACAGTCCCTTAATGGCCCGGATCCTGGTGGTGGACGATGACAAGGCGACCTGTGAGCTCCTGGAGGAGCTGATGGGGACGATGGGGCTGGAGGTCGAGAAATCCACGAATCCCGACCGGGCCCTGGAACTCCTCCGCAAGGGGGGCTTCGACTTGCTCCTGTCGGACATCAACCTGGAGGCGGGGAAGGATGGCCTGGACCTCCTCCGGGAGGCCAAGCCACTGGGGGTCGACACGATCCTCCTCTCCGGGTTCGGGACCCTGGAAACGGCCATCGAGGCCGTGAAGGAAGGCGCCTTCGACTTCCTCTCCAAGCCCTGGAACAACGAGGAGCTGAAGGCCCTGGTGAAGCGGGCCCTGGCCAAGCGGGCCTCCAAGGGCGGCGCGCCCGTGGCCACGGGCAAGGCCCGGCGCAGCCTCATGATCGGTTCGAGCCCGAAGATGATGGCCGTCTACAAGACCATCGCCAGCCTCCAGTCCTCCAAGGCCACGGTGCTGATCTCCGGAGAGAGCGGCACCGGCAAGGAGCTGGTGGCGCGGAGCATCCACCTCAGCAGCGACCGCAAGGATCGCCCCTTCGTGGCCGTGAACTGCGGTGCCCTCACGGAGACCCTGCTGGAGAGCGAGCTCTTCGGCCACGCCAAGGGTTCCTTCACCGGGGCGGTTTCCGAGAAGAAGGGCCTGTTCGAGGAAGCGGACGGCGGCACCATCTTCCTGGACGAGATCGGCGAAACGAGCCTCAGCTTCCAGGTCCGCCTGCTGCGGGTGCTGCAGGAACAGGAGGTCCGCAAGGTGGGCGGCAACAAGACCGTGAAGGTCGACGTGCGCGTCATCGCCGCGAGCAACCGGGACCTGCCCCAGATGGTGAAGGCGGGCACGTTTCGGGAGGATCTCTACTACCGCCTCGGGGTGGTCGAGGTGCCCGTGCCCCCCCTGCGGGAACGCAAGGAGGATATCCCCCTCCTCCTGGATCACTTCATCAGCGAGTTCGGCCAGAAGGACGGCGTGGCCTACCGCATCCACCCCGAGGCCCACCGGGTGCTCGAGGCCTACAGTTGGCCGGGCAATGTGCGCGAACTGGCCAATGTCGTGGAGAACCTCACCCAGTTGAGCCGGGGCCGGGAGGTCACCGTGGACGAGCTGCCCGCCAAGATCCAGGCCGATGTCCTCAAGCGCACCCTCCGGGTGGGGGAGGGGGGGGAATCGGTTTCGGACATCCTCCAGGACTGGCCCAGCTTGGACGAACTCGAGCGCCGGTACATCCAGGTGCTTCTCAAGCGCCACAAGGAGAAGCAACGGGTGGCTGAGATTCTCGGCGTGGACCGCACGACCCTCTATCGGAAGCTCAAGCGGTACGGCTTTCACGAGGGGCCCGAGGAGGGGGTGTAGGGCGTTCTCCGTCCCGGAATGCACCGTTGCAATCTGCTACGAGTTGCACGGTGCAGCGCATTTCACCCCGGGGTGAAGTTTTTAATTGTTGAAAATAATTGGTTTGATATTTGGCCTCAAACCTGCTTAATTGAAGGCAACCAGATTCCGGCCGTGCCGGATTTCAACCTTGGGAGTTCCCATGAAGAAGCTTGCTGCCCTGCTCGTGGCCGCCGGTCTGATCGCCCCCGTCTTCGCCGCCGAGGAGAAGAAGCCTGAGACCAAGAAGGTCGAGAAGGTCGAGAAGAAGGCCGAGAAGAAAGACGAGAAGAAGGACGAGAAGAAGCACGTCCTGACCCTCGAGGAGAAGAAGGCCGAGGCCAAGAAGGAAGAGAAGAAGGCCGAGAAGAAGGCTGACGCCAAGAAGGAAGAGAAGAAGCACGCCCTGACCCTCGACGAGAAGAAGGCCGAAGAGAAGGCCGCCCCCAAGGCCGAGAAGAAGCACAAGAAGGCCAAGAAGGCTGCCAAGAAGGCTGAGGCCGCTGCCCCTGCCGCCGAGAAGAAGGCTCTGACCCTCGAGGAGAAGAAGGCCGAAGAGAAGGCCGCCCCCAAGGCCGAGAAGAAGCACAAGAAGGCCAAGAAGGCTGCCAAGAAGGCTGAGGCCGCTGCCCCCGCCGCCGAGAAGAAGGCCCTGACCCTCGAGGAGAAGAAGGCCGAGGCCGCTCCTGCCGCCGAGAAGAAGGCCAAGAAGCACGCCAAGAAGGCTGCCAAGAAGGCCGAGGCCGCTCCCGCCGCCGAGAAGAAGGCCCTGAACCTCGACGAGAAGAAGGCCGAGAAGAAGGCTGAGAAGAAGGACGAGAAGAAGGCCGAGAAGAAGGCCGAGAAGAAGAGCTAAGCTCTCTCGACTCACCCATGGGACGGGCCTTCGGGCCCGTCCTTTTTTATGCCGTGATCGGGACCGGCCGTCGGATCGGGTAGCGTGGTGGGATGGCGATGCGATGGCTCGATCGAACCCTGGAATTGCGGACCCGGATCGGGGATGGCCCCCGTCCCCGACCGGTCCTCCTGGCTGGCGACGGCACGTCGGTGCTCCTGCTGGAGGCCGGAGGCCCCCGGGAACGAGCGCTTCCGGCAGGATTGGCCCTCCACCCCACGTTGGCCCCCCTCCTGGATCACACGCTGCTCAAGGCCGGGGCCCGGGAAGGTGAAATCGAGGCCCTCTGCGCCGAGGCCCGCCAGCATGGATTCGCTTCCGTCTGCGTAAACCCCCGGTGGGTGCCGACAGCGGCCAGGCTCCTGGTGGGCAGCGGGGTGAGGGTCTGCACCGTGGTCGGATTCCCCCTGGGGGCGACCTCCCTGGCGGCCAAGGCCTTCGAGGCGGAGGTGGCCCTGCGTGAGGGCGCTTCCGAGGTGGATATGGTGCTGGACCTGGGGGCCGCCCGGGATGGGGACTGGGCCCGTGTGCAGGCCGACTTCCGGGGGCTGCGGAGGGCCGTGCCGCGTCCCGCGGTGCTCAAGGTGATCCTGGAGACCTGCCTCCTGAACGACGACCAGAAGCGGCGGACCTGTGTCCTGGCGGCCGAGGAGGGCCTCGACTTCGTGAAGACGAGCACGGGTTTCTCCACCGGTGGGGCAACGGCGGCGGACATCGAGCTGATGCGGGGCGCCGTCGGGGAGTCCATTGGAGTGAAGGCCTCAGGCGGCATCCGCACCTTCGAACAGGCCCTGGCCATGGTCCAGGCCGGTGCGACGCGGTTGGGTGTCAGCGCATCCCTGGCCATCATCGGGGCGGACCGGGGGGCCTCCGAGGGCTACTGATCAGGCCCGTTCTTGCTTGCTCCGGGGGTGCCCAAAGACGGTATCCTTGCGTTCAGGGTCCCCCCGGAGGCACTAGTGGCGAAGCTTGATCTCGTGATGTTCGAGGAGGAGTACAAACTCCTCCAGGAGATCATCGGCCGCCTCCAGAAGGATGCCCAGGCCAAGGTGGTTTTCCTGGTGGACAAGAACGGCCAGCAGATCGCCGCTTCCGGTGACCTCAAGAGCATCGACGCCACCAGCCTGGCCTCCCTCACCGCCGGCAATGTGGCTGCCACCGATGGCCTGGCCAAGCTGATCGGCGAGAAGGAGTTCAGCCTCCTCTTCCATGAGGGCGAAAAGGACAACCTCCACATCTCCATCGTGGGGAAGCGCGGCATCCTCGTGGTGCTCTTCGACCAGAACAGCAGCCTGGCCCTCGTGCGCCTCCGGGTGAAGAAGGCCAGCAAGGAACTGCAGGACATCTTCGACCAGGTGGAGAACCGGGCGCAGACCGAGACTGGCGCGGGCGCCCGCTTCGAGAGCCCCTTCTCGGAGATCACGGACGAGGACATCGACAAGCTCTTCGGCGATTGAAGAGCGCGGGCCATCCATGACCTTCATCAACTACGCGTCTCGCGAGATCAACTGCAAGATCGTCTACTACGGTCCCGGCCTGTGTGGAAAGACGACCAACATTCAGTGGATCTACGAACAGGCCAATCCCGAGAAGAAGGGCAAGCTCGTGTCCCTCGCCACGGAGACGGACCGCACGCTGTTCTTCGATTTTCTGCCCCTTGATATGGGCACGGTGAAGGGATTCAAAGTCCGCTTCCACCTCTACACGGTGCCGGGCCAAGTCTTCTACGACGCCAGCCGCAAGCTCATCCTCCGCGGGTGCGATGGCGTGATCTTCGTGGCGGACAGCCAGAAGGCCCGCATGGAAGCCAACATCGAATCCATCGCGAATCTGGCCACGAACCTCAAGGAAAACGGCTTCGACATCCGCAACATCCCCTACGTGCTCCAGCTCAACAAGCGGGACATGCCCAGCGCGGCCGGCGTAGAGGAGATGGAGCGCCTGCTGCGCTTCCGCAGTGAGCCCATGATCGAGGCCGTCGCGAACAAGGGCACCGGCGTCATCGAGACCCTCAAGGCTTGCGCGCGACAGATCCTCATCGAGCTCCAGAAGAGCTAGGCGCCATTTAGGTCGATGC
>DATFAX010000061.1:0-47317 GCA_035254125.1 Holophagaceae bacterium
CATGGGAAGGCCTTATTTGGAAAAGATGGCCTTCAGCTGTGCGTTGAGGTTGCGTACAAGTTCCGCATCACAGCCGGCATCCACCGCGCCCTTGGAGATGGCCAGGGCCAGGTTCTTCACGGCCTCGGGGCCCTCGCCGGAGATGATGGCCTGGGTGGCCCGGGCCTGGAGACGGTTCACCATCTCATGATGGGGCTCGGGGAGGACGCCCTTGGCCGCCTGGGCGATGCGCTGGGTGAAGGCCGTGAGCTTGGCCATGCGGACCGGATCCATGACCTGGGGGGCGGCGGCGGGAGCCGCGGGCGGAACGTAAGGGGCGGCACCTTGCACCCCGCCTCCCACGGTCTCGATCATCGGCTCATCGGCCAGGGGGAATCCGGGCACGGGGCGAGGCGGCGGCGCCTGCAGGCGGACGATGGCGGTCTGCTCCAGAGGATCGTTGTGCACGACCATGTCCGGGGCCGAAGGCACGGACGCCGCGACGGGAGGGGCCGGCGCGGCCGGGGTTTCGACCTTGGGGGCCCGGCCACTGCGGACTCCCTTGAGCACCACGTGGCCCGCCATGACGAGGCCGTAGAGGTCCTTGGCCACCTGCAGCACGGGGCGCTGGAGCACCTCGGCCAGTTCGGCCACGGAATACCAGCCGGTGATGAGGGCGAAGAGCTTGGCTTCGCGGGGGTTCACGCCCTGGGGGGCCTCCCCGGGTAGGAGGTTGCTGTTGGGGTACAGCTCGAGGCTGGGCACCTTCTGGCTGATGACCTTCCACTCGTTCATCCGCTGGCCCATCTCCATGAGCACCGCAGGGAGGGAACGGGTGATGGTGGTGGGCACCTCCTGGGGGCCCTCCTCGAACCGGTAGGAGCCATCCAGCCACAGGGCCACGTCCAGCAGCGCGTCCCAGCCTTCACCTTTGTGCGTGACGGCGTGGACGAGGCGGCCCTCCTTCAGGTGGATCTTGGCCCGGTGATCGTCCATCTGGACGTGGAAGACGCCGGATTTGTTGCCCTGGGACACCAACTGGATGATGTCGGGCAGCGGCGCTTCGCGCATGGACCCTTGGATGACGCCGGACATGGGACTTCCTTTGGGAAAAGATGCAAATGGGAATTGCAGAATCCTAGCACGATCCCGGGCCTTGAAGTCCCTACCCCGGGAAAGGGATACCGGACACCGGACCTCCCCCGCGTCCGGGAAAGGCGGGTTCCGTGACCCGGGAGGCCCGGGAGGATGCAATAGTTGGGGCATGAGCGCCCGCCCCTTCGCCCCCATCGAAGACGCCATCGAAGCCATCCGGCAGGGCCGGATGGTCGTCGTCGTGGACGACGAGGACCGCGAGAACGAGGGCGACCTGACCATGGCCGCCTCGGCCGTGACCCCCGAGGCCATCGCCTTCATGGCCACCCACGGCCGCGGGCTCATCTGCGTCTCCCTGGAGGGGGAACTGCTGGACCGGCTCCAGATCCCCATGATGGTGCGGGACAATTCCAGCCCCTTCGAAACGGCCTTCTGCATCTCCGTGGAGGCCCGGGAGGGCACCACCACGGGCATCAGCGCCGCCGACCGGGCCCGCACCGTGCAGGCTCTCATCGACCCGGCCTCCAAGCCCTACGACTTCGTAAAGCCCGGCCACATGTTCCCCCTGCGGGCCCGCCAAGGCGGCGTCCTCACCCGCACCGGCCAGACCGAGGCCTCCGTGGACTTGGCCCGCCTGGCCGGCCTCCACCCCAGCGGGGTCATCTGCGAAATCATGAAGGAAGACGGCACCATGGCCCGGGTGCCCGACCTCGTGCCTTACTGCCAGCAGCATGGCCTCCTCATGGTCACCGTGGCGGACCTGGTGGACTACCGCCTTCGCAAGGAGCGGCTGGTGGAAGTGGAGGAAGTCCGCGAACTCCGGACCAACTGGGGCCCCGTGAAGGCCCACCGCTTCCGGAGCCTCCTGGATGGGGGGAGCCATCTGGCCTTCGTCCTGGGCGACCTTGGCGGGGAGCCGCCCCTCGTCCGGGTGCACCTGGAGACCCTGCCCGACGACCTGGACGGCTTCGGCGAGGGGCCCTTCCACAAGGCCATGGACCTCCTGGCCAAGGAGGGCCGGGGCGTGATGGTGTACCTCCGCCGACATGGCCGCACGGCGGGCGTCGTGGGCGAGCAGAGCCCCACCCCGGCCTCCATGAGCGACCGGGACTTCGGGGTGGGCGCCCAGATCCTGCGCCACCTGGGGGTGGGGAAAATGCGCCTGCTCTCCCGCCATGAAACCAAGTACATTGGCCTCAGCGGGTTCGGGTTGGACATCGTCCAGAACGTCCCCCTGCCCTCCGCCTGAACTTCCGACCCCCGAAGGCCCGTGATCGACACTTCCTTCCTGACCCAGTCCCCCTTGTTCCAGAACCTGGACGAGACGGAGCGCGCCCAGATCCTCATCATCGGGCAGGTCAAGAAGGTGAAGGATGGCACCGTGATCTTCCGCGAGGGAGATGCGGGGGATGGCCTCTACATCGTGCTCAAGGGCAACGTCCGGATCAGCAAGCAAAGCCCCACCGGCGAGGAGGCCCTGGCCGTGCTGGAGCCCCACGCCTACTTCGGGGAGATGGCCCTCATCGACAGCACCCCCCGGGCGGCGGACGCCATCGCCTGCGAGGGCACCGAGGTCTTCTTCATCCCGCTCAAGGAACTGAGGAACCTCATCGAGGGCCATCATCAACTGGCCCTGAAGATCCTCTACAGCCTCTGCGAAGTGCTTGCCCAGCGTCTGCGTGAAACCAATGAGCGCTACATGAGCATCTTCACCATCGCCCAGTGGGGTGGCTCCAATCCCGGCGAAGGCCCCCTGCCCATGCCCTGAAGCGCGAGGGTGCAGTCGGAACGGAAAGGGACCCGCCGGAGCGGGTCCCTTTCCGTTCATGGGCCGATCAGTGGGATTCCTCCTCGGGGGCGCCCTCCTTGGCCTCCTGCTTGGCCTTCAGGGCCGCGTAGTAGGCGGGGCGGGTCTCGCGCAGGTGGTCACCGGAGGTGTCGCCGGTGAGCCAGGCGGTATCCATCGGGTAGACGTCCGGGTCAAAGATGACCAGGTACCAGTGCCACACCAGGATGCTCAGGGTGGCCAGGATGGCTTCGTACCAGTGGGCGGCGGTGGCCGCATCCAGTACCCACTTCGGGAAGTGGCTGAGGCTCCAATTCTCGGCCCAGAGCAGCACCCCCGTCACAGCCATCACCACCGTGCCCCACATGAAGGCCCAGTACTCCATCTTCTCGGCGTAGCCGAACATCCCGAAGGTGGGCCGCGCGACCTTGAAGCCCAGGTTGTGACGGAACATGTTGAAGATGTCCTTGGCGTCCTGCCAAGTGGGCATGAGCTCCCAGATGATCACGCGATCGCGCTTAAAGAAGGCCAGATGGATCAGGTGGAAGCCCGTGGCCGCAAGCATGATCACGGCGGCCACGCGGTGGGCCCAGGCCCTGAAGACCGTATTGGCGACGAAGACCTTCACCCACCAGGCATCAGGGTATTTCAACGCGAAGCCCGTGATCACCAGGGTGACGAAGCTGATCACCACCATGAAATGGGCGATGCGGAACTTGAGGTTCATGCGGGGCATCCGCTCGCCGGTGTGGTGGCCGTGCTTGTTCCGGCGGGTCTTGGCGAGCCAGTCGAGGCCGTTGTGGACCAGCATGAAGCCGATGGTCAGCGGAATGAGGAAGAGGTACGCGAGGCGGATCCACTTCACCGAAGGATGCTCGCCCACGCCGGCGTACCGTACATGCACGGGCCCCGCCACGAAGCTCTGTCCGATGCCGGAGTGGCATTTCCCGCAGGTGGTCCCGAGGTTCTTCGGATTCACCATGGAATCGGGGTCCGAGGCGGCGCGAATGTTGTGCACACCGTGGCAGGAGGCGCAATTGGCCACGGTCTTCTGGCCGCCCCGCATCGCGAGGCCGTGGAAGCTGTCCTCGAAGGCCGTGACCTTGTCGCCGGAAAGGGCGTAGCGCGAGGAGATCCGCTCATCGCCGTGGCAGCGGCCGCAGGTGGCCGTGGAGACCCGGGAGGCGTTCACGAGGCTGCCGGCTTCCGCGGGCGCCAGGATGGCGTGCTCCCCATGGCAGTCGGTGCATACGGGGGCCCCCTTGAAGCCCGCGGCCACCGCCTTGCCGTGGACGCTCTCGTCGTAGGCCGCCTTGACGTCGCTGTGGCAGTTGCCGCAGGTCCCGGCCACGTTCTCGCGGTTCACCGGGGCCTTGGGATCACGCGAGGCGACGATGTCGTGATAACCATGGCAATCCGAACAGGAGGGCGCCGATTCCTCGCCCCTCGCCACCGCCTTGCCGTGCACGCTGTGCTTGTAGGCCTCCACCGGCTTCGCGAAGGGGATCTTGTGCTTGGCCAGGAAGTCGGGATTGGAGTGGCAGGAACCGCAGGTGTCGGGAAGGTTCTTCTTCGCCACCTTGGAATCCGCCTCGGCCTTGGGCGTCACTTCATGGGCGGGGCCATGGCAGGAGGCGCAGGTGGCCGCGTCCGTCATGCCCTTCTTCCGGGCGACGCCATGCACGCTGCCGGAGTAGGCCTTCACCTGGCCCTCGTGACAGGTTCCGCATTTCACCGCCGCCGGCTTGTCCGCGTGGGGCAGTTTGGTGATGTCGGCGTGGCATTGCACGCAGGACAACGCTGCGTGGACGGCCTTGGGCTTCTTCGTGAGGTCCACCTCGTGGCAGCCCGCGCAATCCTGGGGCGTGGGTTGACCCGCCGAGAGGAGCAGGGAGAAAAGTCCGGCGAAGAGGAAACGCATGGGACCCTCGAACGAATGGAATGACCCACCCAAAGGCTCGGCACTCAAGGGGTTGACCGGAGTCACGAGTCCGATTCCTTTGACCGCGTCACAACCCCCTTTTTATCAACCACCTAGAATCGAGGCTCCACCCTCACCCCGAGGGGGGTCTTCGGTGCGGGCTGGTCCGCGCTAGACTGTCTCTCCCGTTCGCAACGAACCCATCAAGGAGTCCCATGTCCAATCTCGTGGCCCACATTTCCGACGCCGAATTTCCCGCTGCCGTCGCCCAGGGCGTGACCCTCGTGGATTTCTGGGCCCCCTGGTGCGGCCCCTGCAAGATGATCGCCCCCGTGCTGGACGAACTCGCCGGTGAACTGGGCGGCAAGGCCAAGATCGTGAAGATCAACGTGGATGACAACCCGGACGTGGCCGGCCAGTTCGGCATCATGAGCATCCCCACCCTGATCCTGTTCAAGGACGGCAAGCCCCTGAACAAGCTCGTGGGCGGCCAGCCCAAGCCTCAGCTGAAGTCCTTCATCGAGAGCGCCTTCTAGGCTCAGCTCCGATGGAACGTGAAGCGGCGCCGGAAGGCGCCGCTTCACGTTGGGGCCTGCGGGGCTATTTCTTCACCAGCACCATGCGCACCTGGTTGCCCTTCTCGTTGAAGGTCACTTCGTCCAGCACCGTCTGGATCAGGGGCAGGCCCCGCCCGCAGGTCCGGACGAGGTCACTGGCGGAGCGGGGATCCAGCCTCCGGACATCAAAGCCGTTACCCTCATCGCGGATCTCCACCTCGTAGCGGTTGCCGTTCACGCGCGTCCTCACTTCCACGAGGCGGGAGGCGTATTTCTCGTCCCGCATCCGCTCCCGGCGGAGGGCCGTGTAGGGATCCTCCTCGGCGAAGAGGTCCCCCTTCAGGCTGCTCTGGAGCTCCAGGTTCCCGTGCTCCAGGGCATTCACCAATGCCTCGTGATAGGCCATGGCGAGGACGTCCAGATTGGCCGGCTGGGCGAACCCCATGGGGACGAGGCGATCGGTGAGGTGCAGGATGAGACTGGCGATGTCCAGTTCATCGCTGCGGAAGCAGAAGGCCCGTTGCTCCTCCACCAGGCCCTTCAGGCCCGCCTGCGCCAACCGGAATTCCCGGTGGAGCTCCACCAAGTGGAAGACGCTCTTCACCAGGTCCTTGAGGGCCAGGGGTTTCATGAACAGATTGCTGGCGCCCATGCGCAGCGCCCGGATCGTGTATTCCACCGAGGCCGCCCCGGTCATCAGGACCACCGGAAGGTTCGGCTTCATGTCCTTCACCCGGTGGATGACGTCGAAGCCATCCATGCCATCCATGTTGATGTCGGAGAGCACCAGGTCGAAGGTGGGCGCCATGGGATCCGCGAGGAGCTTCAGGGCCTCCTCCCCCTCGGAGAAGGGATGCACCTTCATGCCGTGGGTGGTCAGCGCCTCCACGACGAGCTCCAGGACGGCCGCATCATCATCGATCACGAGGACGTGCGGCGGCTGTGCGGTGATCACCCGGGACTCCTTGGAGGATGAACGAGATTACGACACTCCGGGGAGCGCCGGAAGCAGGGGATCCAGCAGCGCCAGGACCCGCTCCGTGGCGCCCATGAGCCGGGCGAGGGCCGGGTCCGCTTCCCCGGAGGCGCGGAGGGGCCCCCTGTCCAGGATCCTCCCAGCCTCCACCTGCAGGTCCGCGGGGGCGACCACCCCGAGCTTCCCGCACCCCAGCAGCGGCGCCACCAGATCTTCGAAATTCCGGTACCCGGGTCCGATGAGCGTGGGCACCCCGAAGCGCAGGGGCTCCAGGGGATTGTGCCCCCCATCCCAACACCACCCGCCCCCCACGAGGGCCAGGGAGCCTTCACCATAGGCCCGGCTCAACTCCCCCAGGGTGTCCAGCAGGAGGATCTCCGTGCCGAGCCATGCCTCCGTGGAATCCGGCCAGGGATCCGAGGCCCGGCGCAGGGGAAGCCCCTGCATCAGGTCCGCCACTTCCCCGAAGCGGCGGGGCTGCCGCGGCGCGAGGATCAGGCGGAGGCCCGGGTGGCGTTCGCGCAAGCCTCGCCAGAGGTCGAGCAGCAGCGCCTCCTCCCCTTCCACCGTGTTGCCCGCCACGAGGACGGGCGCCTGGGCCCAGGCGGCTCGGAGGTGGGCCCAGCCCCCATGCAGGGAGGCTGGCGGGGGAAGGTCGGCCTTGAGATTGCCCGCCACCTCCACGTGGGGGGCGCCGAGGGTCTGGAACCCCTGGGCGCTCTCCGGGTCCCGGGCGGCGATCACGTCGAAGCGACGGGCGGCGGCCCGGGCGAAGGGGTTCCGCAGGCTCTTCGCCGTGAGGCGTCCATTTACCAGGGCCCGGGGCACCCGGTCCTCCTCCAGGGCCCGCATGAGCCCGGGCCAGAGTTCCGTCTCCAGGGCGAGGAAGAGCCCGGGCCGGGCTTGGCGCCAGGCCCTCAGCCCCTCCAGGTCGTCGAAGGGGAAGGGTCCGCCGCTGAGGAGGCCCGTGCCCCCATCCAGCACCGGCAGCCGTCTCCCCAGCAGCTCCAGCCCCGCCACGGTGCCCGTGGTGAGGTGAAGGCGGTGGCCCCGATCCCGCAGGCGACCTACCAACCCTTCGGCCACCAGGAGCTCGCCCACACTCACCGCATGGATCCAGATCCAGTGCCCCGGGGGCAGGTCCGCCGCTGGGGTCGCCGTCAACCGCTGCTGCCAGGCCGGGGGGAGCCCGGCCGAGAGCCCCCGGGCCATGCCGCCGGCCACGGCGGAGAGCCCCAGGTAGGTCGCGTCGAGGAAATCCATTCCCCCCAGTCTGGCCTGCCCCCCGCCCCTGCGACAATGGACCCATGGACGCGCTCGAGATCCTCATCGTCACCGGCCCCCTGGGCAGCGGGAAGACCACCGCCGTGAATGCCCTCCTGCGGAGGGCGCTGGGCGAAGGCCGGAAGGTGGCCGTGCTCATCAACGAATTCGGCGCCGTGGATGTGGATGGCACCCTGGTGGCAGCCGAGCGGCCCGAGGTGGCGGGCATCGCGAGCCTGGTGAACGGGTGCGTCTGCTGCAGCCTCCGGGATGACGTGGTCGCCACCTTGGCGGCCTGGGCCGAGGCCCCGGCCGACCAGCGGCCGGATCGCGTGGTGCTGGAGACCACCGGCCTGGCGGATCCCACCGACCTGCTCGACCTGGAGCATGACCCCGTCCTCCAGGGTCGGGTGCGCATCCACGGCATCCTCACGGTGCTCAGCTGCCTGAGCCCCCTGCACCACCTCCAGCAGCGGGACCTCCTCAAGCGGCAGGTGGGACTGGCCAGCCTCCTTTACCTGAGCAAGGTGGATCTGGATCCCTCCGCTGCCATGGCCTGGGAGACCCAGCTGCGGGAAGGCCATCCCGGGCTGGCCATCGTCCATTCCCGCCAGGGCGTTCCCCCCGAGGGCAGCCCCGACCCCTGGGCCGGCGACCCCGTGCGCCCCGAGGGCTGGACCGACAGCCCCGAAGTGAGCTTCGCCGAGACCCGCAGCTTCAGCCTCGGCTTCGACCATCCCGTGGATCCGGCCGCCCTGGAGGCCTGCTTCCTCCCGCCTCTCCCCGGGCCCCTGGCCCAGGGGGAGCTGCTGCGGGCCAAGGGTGTCTGCGCCTTCGCGGGCTGGGCCCCCAGGGCGGATGGGTCCGATCGCTGGGCCTTCCAGGTGGCCGATGGGCGCATCGAAATCAGCCCCCTGCCCCTCGCCCCGGACGGCGGCGCCCCAGTCCCCATCGCCGTGCTCATCGGCACGGGCCTGGATCAGGCCGCTTGGAAGGCTGCCCTGCGGGCCCTCGAACGGGCTCCGGAGGGCGCCCGGCGGAAGGTGGTGGTGCCCGGGGCTCCGCGGGGGTGAGCGGGAAGCTTTGCCGGGGCGTTCCTGCCGGCGCCCGTGACCGGAACCACAAATTCAGGACGCGGAAAACCAGGAGTTGACTTCCCCTGGGATTGGCCGATTCATACAGTCCCGGTCCCCGACCGAGCTGAGGAATCCGCCATGCGCCTGGTCTGCCCCACCGCTTTCAAAGGGACGTTGAGTCCCGCGGAAGCGGCGCGCCTGCTCATGGAGCCTGGGGATGTCCTCCTCCCGCTCTCGGATGGCGGTGATGGGTTCCTGGATTGCATCCATGCGGACCTGGGCGGTTCCTTCCGCAGCCTGCCCGCCGCGGATCCCTTCGGTCGCGTGCGCGACGTGCCCGTGCTCGAGCTGCCGGATGGTACGGTCGTCGTGGAGAGCGCCAAGGTCATCGGCATGGCGGGCCTCGATCGGCTCGACCCCTTCATCGCCAGCTCCCGGGGCCTCGGTGAGCTGCTGGCCCAACTCCAGGACGCCCCGCGGCTCTGGATCGGCCTCGGCGGCACCGCCACCATGGATGGCGGCGCCGAGTGGCCCACCCTCAAGCTGCCCCCCACCCTCGCCTTCTGCGACGTGGAGGCGGATCTCCTGGAAGCGCCCCGGCTCTTCGGCGCGCAGAAGGGCGCCCAGCTGCCCGACATCCCGATCCTCGTGGATCGCCTCCGCGCCCTGGGCCTGCCCCGCGGCCCCCACACCGGGGCCGCCGGCGGCCTCGGTGCCAAGCTGAAGTCCCTCGGCGCCCGCCTGGTCGACGGCGCCGATGAGCTCATGCGCCTCGTGCACTTCGATGAGGCCTGCCACGACGCCGAAGCCGTGATCACCGGCGAAGGACAACTGGACGCCACCACCCTCCGCGGCAAGCTGCCTTGGCGCGTGGCGGGCCGGGCCCATGTCCACGGCCTGCCCGTCATTGGCCACTTCGGCGGCTACGGTCCCGGCTGGGAAGCCGCCGCCGAGGCCTTCGACGAGCTTCACTTCGGCGATCCCCGGCACGAGGAGCGGCTGCTGCCGATGATCTAGCGGCGCTCAGCGCCGCCCGCGCTCCGGCTCCTGGGCTTTGAGCGTGATGGTGCCGAGATCCTTCCCCTTCTCCAGGGAACCGATGTAGGAGATGAAGCCCTCCTTCTCGAGCTGCAGGATGGCCTTCGGTTTTTGCAGGTGGAAATCGCGGAGGGGGGTCGTGCCCACCAGCTCCCGGTCCACGTAGACCTTGGCCCCTTCGGGCGAACTCAGGATGGCCACCGTCACCGCCTCGGCTTCCAGGCGGATCTGGGTGGGCTTGCCCCCGGGGGGCACCGGTCCCTCGTAGGGTCGGAAGCCCGCCAGGCGCAGGCGCAGGGCCTTGGCTCCGGCGGGCACCTTCCCCGTGAAGGGCGTCCGGCCCAGGGCCTGACCATCCACCTCCACTACGGCCCCGGGGGGATCCGTCATCAGCTGGAGCGCCTTCGGGCCGGGCCGGAGGGCCAGGAGCGCACCGCCCCCACCCAGCAGCAGCAGGACGGCCGCCGCGACCATCCAACCCCGGGAACCGGACTGGGCGGCGAGGGGTGCCGGGGCCGTGTCGCGGGCCTCCGGCACGATGTCCAGCTTACGGCCGATGTGGGTCTGAACCAGGTCCTCGCCGGAGGAGGCCGGGAGCGGAGGTCGGGCTTCGGGAACCTGGGCCACTTGCCCTGCCTGGGTGGATTCCAGGTCCAGGGTGGGGCCTGGAACCGGAGGCTCGAAGTCCAGGAAGGCCAAGGGGTTTTCCTCGGTGACCTGGCCCCCCACCACGGGCAGGGCCTCCGCCGAGCTCATGGCCTGGGTGGGCAGCAGGGGAATGGGCACCTTGGGCGTCTGCCGGGGGGACGCGAGCGATTCGAGCGCCTGGGTCCCATCATCCTGGATCGGCCGCTGTTGAAGGGGCATGCCGGGGTGGCTCCCGAGGCCCGGCAGGGTCATGGGGCCGCTGCCCAGGCCGGAGAGGGTGCCCTCGCCATCCAGGGCCGTCTGGAGGCGGCTCTGGGTGGCAGCGGGCAGCTGAGCCGCCTCCAACAGGGCGTTGAGGAAGGAGTGCAGGTCCGGATAGCGCTGCATGGGGTCCTTCATGAGCGCGATGTGGAAGACCTCCCGCAGGGGCTCACTGAGGCTGTCGGGCATGTGGGGCGGCTCATTCACCACCTTCAGTAGGGTGGCGCCCACGGTTTCTCCGACGAAGGGCAGCGTGCCCGTGAAGCACTCGTAGGCCGTGACCATCAGCGCATAGCGGTCCGTGGCGGGGGTGGCCTCGCCGCCCATGAGCAGCTCCGGAGCCGTGTAGGAAGGCGTGCCCACCACGGTGCCCAGGGCCGTGAGGCGGGTCTGGTCGGCCTGGTTGGCGATGCCGAAGTCCATGAGCTTCAGCCGGCCGTCCTGGGAGACGAGGATGTTCTCGGGCTTCACGTCCCGGTGCACGATGTCGGCCTTGGCCGCGGCGGTGAGGGCGTGGGCCGCCTGGAGCATGAGCCGGAGGATGGTCTCACCATCCAGGCGCTTCTCCCGGATCAGCTTCGCCAGGCTCACCCCATCCACGAATTCCATGGCCAGGAAGGGCCCCACGCCCTCGTCCTCCCCCACGTCGTAGACCGTGATGATGTTGGGGTGGTTCAGGCGGGCGCTGATCTCCGCCTCGCGCTGGAAGCGTTCCAGGGCGTGCTCCTGGTCCGAGCCGCCCTCCACGACCACTTTGATGGCCACCCGGCGTTTGAGCAGGGGATCCTGGGCCAGGTAGACGCGGCCCATGGCCCCCTGGCCCAGCAGGGAGATGACCTGGTAACGACCGATGGTGGTGGGATCGGGCTTCATCTGGGTCCGGGGTGGCGGGTTCCAGCTTGGCATAAAACGGCCTATGGGGCATCCCCCATGCTTCAACGCCTTCGGAAAACACCGCACGGCCGCTATCATGGAAGGTTGGGGAGAATCGATGCTCGCGGTCCAAAACGTCACCATGCGCTACGGCGCCAAGGTCCTCTTCGAGGACGTCACCACCACCTTCAATCCCGGTCGCCGGTACGGCCTCACGGGTCCGAACGGGGCGGGCAAGTCCACGTTCATGAAGATCCTGGCCGGTGAGATGGAGCAGCAGACCGGCACCGTGCAGCGCCCCCGCAAGATGGGCATCCTGCGCCAGGACCAGTTCGCCTTCGACGAGTTCCGCGTCATCGACACCGTGATCATGGGCAACAAGCCCCTCTGGGCGGCCCTGGAGGAGCGTGACCGCATCTACGAGAAGGCCGAGATGACGGATGAGGACGGCATGCGCCTCGGCGAGCTCGAAGGCATCGTGGGCGACGAGGACGGTTACACCGCTGAGGCCGACGCCGCCATCCTGCTCGACGGTCTGGACATCCCCGAGGAGCTCCACGAGCGCAAGATGAGTGAGCTCCAGGGCGGCCAGAAGGTGCGCGTGCTGCTGGCCCAGGCCCTCTTCGGCCATCCCCAGGCCCTGCTGCTGGACGAGCCCACCAACCACCTGGACCTCGAGTCCATCCACTGGCTCAAGGAATTCCTGAACAACTACGACGGCACCGTGATCGTGATCTCCCACGACCGCCACTTCCTCAACGCCGTCTGCACCCACATCGCGGACATCGACTACCGCACCATCATCCAGTACACGGGCGGCTACGACGACATGGTCATGGCCAAGACCCAGCTGCGCTCCCGCATCGAAGCCGAGAATGAGCAGCGCGAGAAGAAGATCGCCCAGCTCAACGAGTTCATCGCCCGGTTCGCCGCCGGCACCCGCTCCAGCCAGGTGAACAGCCGCCGCAAGGAAGTGGAGCGCCTAGCCCCCGGCGATCTCGCCCGGAGCAACATCCAGCGCCCCTTCATCAAGTTCGAGATGAAGAAGCCCGGCGGACGCCACGCCGTGGAGTTCGAGGGGGTCGTGAAGGGCTACGAGGCCGAGGGTAAGCGCCTGGACGTGATCAAGGGCTTCACCGCCTCCGTGCAGCGCGGTGAGAAGATCGCCATCATGGGCCGCAACGGGGTGGGCAAGACCACGCTCCTGAACGCCCTCCTGGCCAACGCTCCCGGCGTCACCGAACCCAACCTCAGTCTGGAGGCGGGCACCGTGAAGTGGGGCCACGAGGTCTCCGTGGGCTACTTCGCCCAGGATTTCAAGGAGAGCATCCCCAAGGGCTACACCATGGTGGACTGGCTGCGCCAGTTCGATCCCGACGCCACCATCGAGCAGATCCGAGGCGTGCTGGGCCAGATGCTTTTCCGCGGCGAGGAAGGCACCAAGAAGACGGAAGTGCTTTCCGGCGGCGAGGCCTGCCGCCTCATGTTCTGCAAGCTCATGCTGCAGAAGCCCAACGTCCTCGTCTTCGACGAACCCACCAACCACCTGGACCTGGAAGCGGTCATCGCCGTGAACACGGCCCTCCAGAACTACCCCGGCACCATCCTGCTGGTGACCCACGATGAGGACCTCATCGACGAGGTGGCCACCCGCATCTGGAACTTCGACCACGGCCAGATCGAAGACTTCCAGGGCACCTACGAGGAATACCTGGCCAAAGCCTGAGTCGGGACGACCGCACAGGGGGCCGGAGCCTGCGCTCCGGCCCCTTTTCCGTTCGGGGGAGAGATCCGGTTCGCAAATGGGCACCCCTCCGGTCCCCGGTGGGGCTTGACCCCGGCTCCCGCTCCCAACAAGGTGGGATGACACCTTCCTTCCGGAGTTCCGCGTGTCCCAGTGGTCCCCGACGCTCGCGTTGGATCGCAGCCTCGATGAACCCCTCTACCTCCAGATCGTAGGGGCCGTGGTGGGCGACATCCGGCGAGGGCGGCTCCGGCCGGGGGACGCCCTGCCCGGCACCCGGGCCCTGGCCGAGCACCTGGGCGTGAACCGCAACACCACCCTGGCCGCCTATCAGGAGCTGGAGGCCGAAGGGTGGATCGTGTGTGAACCGGACCGAGGTTCCTTCGTGGCCGAGCAGCGCCCCATCGGCGCCTTGGAAGCGGAGGAATCCATCGCCGCCTCGGATTCCGGTTCCTGGACCTCCCCCACGCCCATGTCCGAGCCCTTCTTCCAGCCCCAGGCCACCGATCGCGAAGGCTTCCGCCTCATCCCCGACCTGCCCGACGTGCGCCTGGCCCCGGTGGCGGCCATCCACCGGGCCAACGGCCGCATCCTGAACCTTCAGCAGCAGCGCATCCTCCAGCCCGGTTGGGATCCCCGGGGCCTGCTGGACCTGCGGATCTCCCTCTGCCGCTTCCTCCGGGAGCTGCGGGGCCTGGCCGTGGAGCCGGGGAACGTGGTGCTCACCCGCGGCCTCATGAGCACCCTCAACCTGGTATGCCGGACCCTCTTCAGCCCCGGCGAGGTCGTGGCCGTGGAGACCCCGGCCGCCTTCCGGGTCCTGGAGGCCTTCCGGGCCGCCGGTGCCCGCCTGGTGCCCATCCCGGTGGATGCGGAGGGCCTGGATGTGGATGCCCTCGAAGGGGCCTTGGCCCGTGAGCCCATCCGGTTGCTCTACACCACCACGGCCCCGCAGCATCCCACCCACGCCGTGATGGGTCCGGCCCGGCGGGCGCGGCTCCTGGCTCTGGCCGAGCAGCATCGCTTCCGGATCCTTGAGGGGGACCCGACCCTGGGGTTCCAGCGGGAGCAGTCCCCCGCCCTCCCCCTGGCCAGCGAGGACCGCTCGGGCACCGTGGTCTACTTCAGCGCCCTGGAGCAGATCCTCGCCCCCGGCCTCCAGGTGGGCTTCCTCGCGGGCTTCGCCCCCCTCATCAAAGCCATGGCCAAGGAACGGCAGCTCATCGACTGGCCTGGCAATCAGGTGCAGGAGGCCACCATTGAGGAGCTGTTCCGCGACGGCGAGATGCACCGGCACCTCGCCCGCATCCGGAAGGTGAACGAGGAGCGCCGCGCCAGCCTCGTGGACCGGCTCCTCTTCCACCTCCATCCCCACGTCCGCATCGAGGATCCCCGCGAGGGCCTCTCCCTCTGGGTGGAGGTAGCCGAGGGCATCTCCGTGGACGCCTGGACGGAGCGCTGCGCGGCCCGCGGCGTGATCTTCTATCCCGGGCGCCTGTACGATTTCCAGCGTCAGCCCCTCCAGCGCCTCTGTCTGGGCTTCGCCGCCCATGACCTGGACGAGCAGAACGAGGCCTGCGAACGGATGGCCGAGGCGTTGCGGACCCTTCGCTGAACCACTGGGCAGGCCGGCACATCCCTTCGGCCGGACCTCCTCTCCCCGGTGCCGCCTGCGGCCGAAGATGGGGTCATGCGACAGTTCCTCTCCCTCCTCTGGGCCCTCCTGCTCGACTGAGCCATCCCCACCGCTGGGACGGTTCCTTCGACCGGTGGCAGGCCCCGCCTTCCGGCTTCGGGCGCTGGGCCCATCCTGGATCCATGCGCGCCCCTACCCTCTGCCTCGCCCTCCTCGGACTGACCGCCTGCGGCGGCGGAGGGGGAGGCGGCACGGGCACCAGCGCACCCGCGAAGCCCGTGATCGCCAGCTTCACGGCCACGCCCTCGGTCATCACCTCGGGGCAGAGCGCCACCCTGGCCTGGTCCGCGACCGGAGCCTCCGCCGTCACCCTGCAGGGCGGGGTCACCACGGCCACTTCCGCCCCCGTAGCCCCGACCACGACCACGACTTACGTGCTCGTGGCGGACGGGCCCGGCGGTCAGGCCGCCGCCTCGGTCACCGTCACGGTGGGCACCCAGGCCCCCCACTACGGCGACTTCTCCGGGGCGGACCTGGGGGTGGGGGCGAACCTGAACGGGGCCATCCCCTTCACCGCCGCCAACGCCTGGAACCAGGACATCAGCGGCGCCCCCGTGGATCCCAACTCCGCCAATCTCCTCGCCACCATCGGCCTCAGCACGGGGCTCCATCCGGATTTCGGCTCCGGGCTCTATCAAGGCGCCCCCATCGGCATCCCCTACGTGGTGGTCGCGGGCAGCCAGCCCAAGGTCACCATCACCCTCGGCGCTTACGCGGACGAGAGCGATCCCGGTCCCTATCCCGTGCCCGCCAAGGCACCCATCGAAGGCCAGATGGCCGACGGCAGCGCCTTCGGCGGCGACCGGCACGTCCTCGTCATCGACCGTGACGCCAACCGCCTCTACGAGCTGGGCAACGCCTATCCCCAGCCCAATGGCAGCTGGCAGGCCAGCGGCGGGGCCATCTTCACCCTGGATGGGCTCGTGGCCCGCCCCACGGCCCAGCCGGGCTGGACGAGCACCGACGCCGCCGGGCTGCCCATCTTCCCCGGCCTCGCCCGCTACGAGGAGGCTGCCAGCGGCGCGATCCGCCACGCCCTGCGCTTCACCGTGAACCTCAGCCGCCGGGCCTACGTGCCCCCGGCCACCCACTGGGCCTCCAGCAGCACCGACGTGAACCGGCCGCCCATGGGCATGCGCGTGCGGCTGAAGGCCTCCTTCGTCATCCCCGGCTCTTACACGCCGGAGTCCAAGGCCATCCTCCAGGCCCTGAAGACCTTCGGCATGATGGTGGCCGACAACGGCAGCGACTGGTACATCAGCGGCGCCCCGGATCCCCGGTGGGACAACGGCAAGCTGAACAGCGAGCTGGGCGCCGTGAAGGGCAGCGACTTCGAGGTGGTGCGGATGGACGGGCTCGTCACCCCCTGAGCGAATCCACGGGAATCTCCGGGCCTTTGAGACAAGCAAAACCAGCCTTGTAATCCAGTTCATCTCGACCTCGCATTGAGTTGTTGGTTAAAAAAAGATTTTTTAACTTGCTACTCAATTTTTTTGACCTACCTTGAGGCGGTCCGACCCTCGAGGTGGGGAAGCGCCGCGCCCTTCCGCAGGGGGGCGAAGCTCTGCTCCAGCTCCAATCCCTTTCGGAGAGGCGCCCCATGACCGACTGTGTCCGCCGCGACATCTTCCTCCAAATCGAGCGCCTCGAAGGCTACAGCCCACTGGCCCCCCTGCTCTGCGCGCGACGCTATGGCCGGGATTGCCAGCTGAACGAAAGGCATGAACTGGGCCGCATCCCCTCCGACGAAATCCTCCAGGCCCGTGTCGATGCCCTGGTGTACCGGGAATACCTGGACCCGGACTACGCCGTGCCGAACACCTCGCCCATCGCCCCCTCCGATTCCACGGAGCCGCCCTATGATCATCGCGTGCCCGGCACCGTGATCTGGGCGAAGCCCGGTGAAAAGCTGTACATCCACGTCCGGAACGGGGACCCCAACGACTGCCACAGCCTCCACGTGCACGGCCTGAGATATGGCATCGATTCCGACGGCGCCTGGCCCCGCGGTGTGGCCGCCCGGGATGGCAGGAGGAGCGACGAGATCCTGCCCGGCCAGAGTTGGACCTACGTCTTCGACATCACGGAGGAGATGATCGGGGCCTGGCCCTTCCATGACCATGTCCGCATGGTGGGCGCCAACATCAACCGCGGGCTCTTCGGCGGCCTCATCGTGCGCGATCCCAAGGCCCCCCGCGCGGATCACGAAGTCCCCCTCTTCATCCACGCCATGGCCGACGTGATGAACCACTGCAAGTTCGAGAGCCCCATGCTCTCCACGGGACAGACCTACAGCACCACATTCCCGGACGCCGGTGAGATCTGTGACTACATCTGCCGGATCCACGGAGCCAGCATGCACGGCCGGGTGCGGGTGGTGGCCGGCAGCCCGGGCGCCCCCGTCGCCATCGACATCATCGACAACGCCTTCTCCCCCGCCGATGTCACGGTCACGGTCGGTACCCAGGTGACCTGGAAGAACACGGGCGCCAACCAGCACATCGTCTTCGCGGGCGGGGGCGGCAATCAAACCTACTGCCTCAACGGCCGCGCCTTCGTCGGCAACACCCCCATCATCACCGGCCAGCCCGGAGATCGCATCCGGTGGTACCTCTTCAACCTCGACGTGGGCAGCGTGTGGCACAACTTCCACCCCCACGCCGCCCGCTGGCAGTTTCCGGCGCCCCCCACCGGGGCCAGTGACGTGCATGGCCTGAGCCCCGTGGAGACCTTCGTCCTCGACACGGAAATCCCACCCGCCCTGCGCCTCCCCTGCGAACTGGAGGCCCTCCAGTGCTGCGCGCCGCCCCCGGACGCATGCCTCGTCACCTTGTGCGGGGACTTCCTGTTCCACTGCCACATCGAAGAGCACATGATGGGCGGCCTCGCCGGGCTCGTGCGCTCCAAGCAGAAGGTTTGGATCACCGACGCGATCCTCAAGCAGATCGACCTCGTCCTCCCCACCTGCGGGTGCGGCACCGAGTGCGGCTGGGTGGACCTGCGCCGCTGCCTCAAGGCCCACCGTCAACCCGGTCCCATGGGCGGGGACACGCACACGCATGGCATGGACGGAGGGGCCATGAGCGGGATGGGGCCCATGATCGACGGGGTTCCCGAGAACATCATGATGGTGGAGGAGCACGTGCACGGCGTGGGGCCCATGCCCCACCCCATGCCGGAACCCAAGCCCATGCCCATGAAGGTACCGGCCCAGCCCGCGCCCAATCCGCTCGATGCGGCCAAATTGGGGTACTGGGAGCTGCTCCCCTGCGAAGCCCCCATCCTCACCGTGCACGCGGCCCTCATGCACACCGGGAAGGTGCTGTTCTTCGCCGGATCCGGGAACGACGAGCTCTACACGACGGGCTTCCGGAGCGCCGTCTACGACTATGAGAACGGCGGGTTCACCCTACCGGCCACCCCCACAGACGTCTTCTGCGCGGGCCAGTGCTTCCTACCCGATGGTCGCGTCTTCGTCGCGGGCGGCACCGAGCGCTACGACCCCTTCGTGGGACTGAAATCCTCCCTCATCTTCGATCCCATCAGCGAACAGTGGACCTTCGTCCAGGCCATGAAGAACGGGCGCTGGTATCCCACGCTCATCGGATTGGGGAACGGGCATCCCATGGCCACCTCCGGCGGTGGCTCACCAGAGAACGAGATCTACGACGCCCCCACCGGGTGGAGCGTGGCCGGGCCCGGCATCGGCTGGCCCCTCTACCCGCACCTCCACCTCCTGAAGGATGGCCGAGTCTTCCACTCCGGCATGCGCCTCGGCGGGTCGGGGATGGCCCCCGGCTATTTGAATCCCGCCACGGGCGCCTACACCCCCCTGCCGGCGGCCTCCGTCCCCGCCAGCTTCGACTTCGGCGCCCGGGACCAGGGCGCCACCGTGCTGCTCCCCCCCGCCCAGACCCAGAAGGTCATGGTGATGGGCGGCGGCAGCCCGAGCATCAACAAGGTGCACGTCATCGACACCGACGCGCCCACGCCCGCCTACGTCCAGGTCCCCTCCATGCTGCGCAACCGCATCCACGTGAACGCCGTCATCCTCCCGGATCGCACCGTGGTGGCCACGGGCGGAAGCGGCATCGCCGAGGATGCCCTCACCGCCTCCACCGAGGCTGAGATCTACGATCCCGCCACGAACACCTGGCACACGGGCGCCCGGGCCCGCGTGCCCCGGATGTACCATTCCATCGCCCTGCTGATGCCCGATGGACGCGTGCTGACGTCGGGATCCAATCCCAGCCGGCGCAACGACGAGAAGCGGATCGAGATCTACCATCCGCCCTACCTGTTCAAGGGGCCCCGTCCCTGCCTCGAGCGGGTTCCCGAGGTCGTCGCCCTGGGCTCCACCTTTGCCGTGCACACGCCGGACGCGTCGAAGATCAAGTGGATCAGCCTCGTGAAGCCCATGGCCACGACCCACTCCTACGACAGCGAGCAGCGCCTCATCGACCTGCCCTTCCGCCGCCACGCCTGCCACCTCCACACGGCGATGCCCGAGAACCCCAACCTCGTCCCGCCCGGCTACTACATGCTCTTCGTCGTGAGCGACCAGGGCGTGCCCTCCATTGCCAAATGGGTGAAGGTCGTCGCCAACGGCAAGGAGGCGACGGTGCCGCACACCCATTGAGCCCCGGCATCCCCAAGACCCCTGAGGCGACCAGGGGTCTTGGGCCCCCTTCAATCCATGCCCGACTTGGACCGACTGCCCGAAAAGGCTCAGCGCGGTTCCTTGGGTCCCTGGACCCTCGGAACGAAACCGGGACTGCGGGGTGAAGCCACCACCTTCATCCCCTCAAAGCGTTCAGCTTCTTCCTTCGGTTTCGACCTGCTTCAGGAGGTGCCGCAGCGCCTCTTCCGCCACCCGCAGGCCAAAGAGCGCCGGCATGTAGCTGATGGTGCCCAGGGGACGCCGTTCCCGGCCCGGCCCCACGTGAGGCACGTGGTCCAGGGGGTTGGGCTCCCGCTTGTTGTCCGCGGGCTCCAAGCTGTACACGCAGCGGATGCCCTTGTGCAGGCCCAGCTTGCGCAGGCGCTTGCGGATGATGGCCGCCAGCGGGCACATGCGGGTGTGGCTGAGGTCCGCCACATGGGCGTTGGCGCCATCCAGGCGTCCGCCCGCGCCCATGCTGGAGACGGTGAAGATGCCCCGCTCGTTGGCCGCGTGAAGCAAGGCGACCTTGGAGTTCACGGAATCGATGGCATCCACCACCACGTCGAAGCCGCCCTCCCCAGGCCCACGCATGCGTGGGCCTGGATCTATGGAGAGCAGTTCGGTAAGGGACTCCGCATTGATGAAGGTGCGACGGGCATCCACCCGGCACTCGGGGTTGATGTCCAGCACGCGGGCCTTGGCCACGTCCACCTTGGCCTGGCCCAGGGTGCTGCGGAGGGCGTAGATCTGGCGGTTCATGTTGGAGCCGCTCACCACGTCATGATCCACGAGCCGGAGCTCGCCCACGCCCGCCCGGGCCAGGGCCTCCACGGCGAAGCCTCCCACGCCCCCGAGGCCGAACACGGCCACCTTCGCGCCCCGCAGGCGCTCCAGCGCCGCCTCACCCAGCAGCAGTTCCGTGCGCGAATACCACCTCATGCGATCCACTCCTTGAACAGCCGCTCCCCATTGGCCGAAGCGGTTTCCATCACCTGGGTCTCGGATTCCTCCCGGAACCGCGCCACCGCCTGGATCACGGCCGTGATACGGGCGGGCTCATTGAGCCCCACGCCGCCCGTGGCCTGGTCCGGTGCATCGGATTCCACCAGGAGCCGCTCCGCGCGCACCTGGGGGAGGATCAGCGGCGCCTTCCGGTTGCCGGGGCGGACCACGGAACCCGAGAAGGAGAGGTGCAGCCCCAGGTCCTGCAGGAGGGCGGCCGTCTCCGCGCTGCCGGAATAGGAGTGCACGAGTCCGCCGGCCTCGGGGAGGCCCTCCTCCCGCAGCACGGTCACGAAGCGCTCCCAGGCTTTCACGCAGTGCAGGGCCACGGGGCGGTTCAGCTCCCGGGCCAGGCGCAGGTGCTGACGGAATGCCTCCTCCTGGGAGGCCCGGTCGCCGGGGATGGCGAAGTCGAGCCCGCATTCGCCGATGCCCACGCGGTGGGCCCGGGCCAGCTGGCGCAGGAGGACCGCCCACCCCGTGGGCGCCGCCGCCGCCCGCCAGGGATGGAGGCCGATCATGGGGATCACCTGCGGGAAGCGCTTGGCCAATTGCAGGACCCGGACCCAATCCGCGGGCTCCGTACCGCAGCAGACCAGGTAGGTCACGCCGGCGGCCTTGGCCCGGCGCAGCATGCCCTCCACGTCCGCGGCGATGCGGGGGTCCTGCAGGTGGCAATGGGCGTCGAAGAGGGCGGGCACCCTTCCAGTCTGCCAGAGCGGACAGCCGAAGGCCCCGGCCCGGCGCGAACCGGGACCGGGGCCTGGGGACGTTCGGGTTCAGGCCTTCTTGGACTGGGGCAGGATCTTGCTGCGCCAGAGGTGGGCGGGCGTGAAGGCCGCCACACCGATGACCAGCAACTGGATGGCCACGAAGGAGGACAGGGCCGAGAAGGTCTTGTCGGTGAAGCCGTAGGAATGGAGGCCGATGCCCAGCATGTTCACCCCGAACCAGGAGAGGCTCGTGATGATGTTGCCGAAGACCGCCATGATCATGAGGCCCCGCTCGCGCACGTAGCCGGCCCAGCGGGCGTGGAGGATGAGGGCGTTCCACAGCACGATCAGCAGGGCGCCGTTCTCCTTGGGATCCCAGCCCCAGAAGCGGCCCCAGCTCTGGTCGGCCCAAATGCCGCCCAGCACGGTGCCCACGAAGCTGAAGAAGAGGGCGAAGCAGATCACGCCGTAGGCGGACTTCACCAGCACCCCGGCTTCCTCCTTGGAGAAGCTGGAGGAGAGCAGGCCCCGGAAGATGTAGATGTGGGCCAGCAGACCCGCCAGGAAGGTGGCGCTGTACCCGATGGTGATGGTGGTGACGTGGGTGGCCAGCCAGAAGTTGCTGTCCAGCACCGCAACCATCACGCCCATGGTGTCGCCATTGCCCGTGAGGCTCTGGGCGATGACCAGGGTGGCGGCACCCACCACGCTGCCGCCCAGGGCCGCGAAGCCCCGCTTGCTGTAGCGCTCGAAGGGCACGGCCAACAGCACTGCGAACCATCCGATGAACACGGCCGAGGAGTAGAGGTTGGTGACCGGGGGCCGGCCTTCCAGGTACATGCGGGTGAACATGCCGAAGGTGTGCAGCGCCAGGGACACGAGCATGATCCACCAGGCGGCCCGCTGCAGGGGCTTCTCGTAGGCCAGCCAAGAGATGGCGTACATGAGGAAGGCGATGACGTAGAGCCAGATGCCGATGTAGAAGGGCTCCAGGGCGTTGAAGGTGACTTCCAGCTTGGCCTTCGTCAGCGTTTGCTCCGGCACGCGCTCCTTCACGACGGTGTAGAGCGCATCCGTGGCCTTGTCGAAGGCGGCCTTGTCGCCCACCTTCCAGGCGTGGGAGGCCTCAGCCAGGGGCAGGATGCAGGGATGGGGCACCCCGGTCTTGGCGGATTCCAGCAGCGAATTGCCCACGTTCACCCAGTCATGCTCGGTGCCGCCCTTGGCAGGGGGCAGGAAGGCGAAGGTGGCCGCACCCGCGATGAACTGGTAGCGCTGCACGAAGGGCATGACCCGGTCCATCGCGCCCTGATCGAAGGGCTTGTTGGCCTGCTTGGCCTGGAAGGCCGCGGCGCCCTGGGAGAGGGCCGTGCCAAAGGCGGAGAGCTCCATGCGCAGGTCGTCGGTATCCTCAACTTGCAGGGAGTTCTTGAGGCGCTGGTAGGCGTTGATGTTCTCGCCGAGGCTGGCGATGGCCCGCTGGAACCGATCGCGGGAAGGGTTCTCAACCTGGTGGGCCTTATCCGCCTGGGCCATGATCTCGTTGAGCTTGGGCTTGAGGTCGTTCCAGGAGAAGAAACGCTGCTCATCAGGCCGCTTGCCGAGCATGGCGACCACGTCGGCATCGTTGATCATGAAGACCTGGTATTGGTCCGCCAGGTCGGGATTGAACATCAGGTCGAGCATCCAGGCGTTGGCCGGGATGGTCTTGCCGTCGTGGCGGACGGTCTGCTTGCCGCGGATCATCAGCAGGGTGCTGCGGCCCACGGTATCCATGGGCTTCACCCGGCCGTTGTGGAGCACGGGCAGGGAAGCGAAGGCCTTGGCATCGGGCTTGGGGCCCTGGGCCTGGAGGCCGGTGACGGCGAGGAGGACGAGAAGGAGTTGGGCGAACCAGGCGCGGATCATGCGGACCTCCGGGCGGGAAGCAGGCGGGCGAGGAAGTGCCAGGCGAGCCCCAGACTCACGATGACGCAGGCCCAGTAGGGGATCTGCCAGCCGGGATTCTCCACCACCTGGAACACGGAGAGGGTGTCGCCCTTGCCGAAGGAGGCCTGGAAGAAGGTGCGCCCCCGGTAGCGGAGCGGATGGTTCATGTAGATGAGCACGTCGCGGTCCTCCTTGGTCTGGGGATCCTGCAGGCGCACGAGGCTGGCGAAGTTTTTGGCGATCTCGGTGCCGGCGTACTTGTCGTGGCGGAACTCCTTCAGGGTGAGGCTGAAGGGCATGTAGTTGCGCCACAGGCGCATGGCCAGGCGGTACTCCTTGCCGTCGATCTGGATGGGCTGGGGCTCCAGGGCCGTGGAGATGAGGTAGGTGCCGAGGTTCTCGCCCTTGCGGGACTTCAGCTCCACGTAGGCGGAGGGGATGTTCTGCTCATCGGAGGGCGCGGGCTCCGCGGGCTGGGCCACGGCCTCGCGGCCGAAGCCAGCGGTGGCGCGGCTCTTGGCGGCCAGGAAGGGCGCCGTCATCACCTTGGAGTTTCGGTGGTACTCGACGATGTTCACGGAAGCCGGCAGGGCCGGATCCTGGATGAGGCCGCCCTGCAGCACCCGAGAGGGGGCGATGGAGGTGACGGTGTCCTCGGTGGCGCCTTCCTCGAGGAACACGATCTCGGGGCGACGGTTGGATTCGGCGTAGTTCATAGTCTGCCCGACTTCCACGGGCATCATGGTCTCCACCTGGAAACCGCCGGCCACGAACTCACCGAAGAACAGGAGGATCAGGCCGATGTGGGAGAGCCAGAGGCCGCCCTTGCGCCAGGAGGCCTCCAGGCGCACGAACATGGCCGCCGTGAGGTTCACCAGCAGCAGGAAGCCGACGAGGGCGCCCCCGGGGAACACGGGCATCTCCCAAGAGGCGGAGGCGGGGCCCCACCAGACGAGGAAACTGCGCATGTAGACTTCCACGGCCCGGAAGATGCCGAGGTGCACCTGGGCGAGGGTGCACATCACCACCAGGGCCATGAGGAAGGCCAGCAGGATGATCGTGAGCTGGAGCGAGGCCAGCGGCTTGAGGGTGGTCTTCCAGGTATTGTTAGCCACGGCGCAGCGTCCCCAGCAGTTGGATGAGGCCGGGTTTGGCCTTGTCCACGGCCCCGGCGGGACCGGTCAGTTTGAAGAACCAGCTCGTGGAACCGTCCACGAGGATGACCCCCACCATGCGGCGCCCCTTCTGGGCCGCGCCGCCATCGAACTCCACGAGGGTCGCGGGTCCGAGGGAGGTCTTCACGGGCTTGGCGAGGCCCTGGAGGGAGGTCACGTCGCCCAGGCCCATCTGGCCCCGCCAGCGGTTCACGTTGGCCAGGTCGCCGCCGGCGGCGCCGGACAGGGACACCACCGAGCACTCCGCCTCGCCGGGCAGGTGGAAGGTGGCCACGCGGAACCCGGAACCGGGCTCCCGGGTCCAGCCCGCGGGATCCTTCCAGTCCATGGCCGTGGAAGCCGGGGCTTGGCTGGGGTCCGGAGCCATGGCGCCGGGGGCTCCGTGCCCTTCGCCGGGGGCGTGGTTATGGCCCTCGTGGGAATCCGCCGCCGCGTTTTTCGGCAGCTCCTTGGGCACCTTGTATACGCTCACGTCCGAAGACTTAGAGCACCCGACTAAGAGGAGGGGGAGCAGCCAGGGATATCGCATGGTCTGAATTGTAGGGGGATTCATCCGGAATCCCAGCATTCATGGGAAGGATCGAGGCTTCCGTCACGTTGGCGTGTGACCGGGAACAAATACGGTTCCCCCCGCATCGTTTCCCTCGGAACCCGATCCCTACCCGAGCCGGATCCGCCGGAAGGAGTGGTGGTCCCGATACGATTCGAACGTACGACCTTCCCCTTAGGAGGGGGACGCTCTATCCAGCTGAGCTACGGGACCCTTCCCCCCGATTTTGGCACAAGTGGGGCGGGCTTTCCCAGGTGGGTCCTCAAACGGCTCGCGCCGGGTGGAGGCCCGGCGCGAGAGGGGACCGGAGGTCGGATCAGGCCAGGATGGCGGCGGCCTTTTCGGCGGCCACGAGAGCCTGGTTCAGATCGGCCCACAGGTCCTCGGGATGCTCGAGCCCCACGCTGAGGCGGATGAGACCGGCGCTGATGTGGCCCTGCTTCTTGCCTTCCTCACTCACCACGCGATGCGTGAGGGCGGCGGGGTGCTGGATGAGCGTATCGGTGCTGCCCAGGCTCACAGCGGGGGTCATGAGCTTCACGGAGGCCATGAGGGCCTTGGCGGCCTCGAAGCCACCCTTCAGCTCGAAAGCGAGCACCGAGCCGGGGCCCTGCATCTGCTTTTTTGCGATGCCGGTGGTGTCGAAGCCGGGCCAGTGCACTTCGCCCACTTCGGAATGCTGGCGGAGGCGCTCGGCGAGGATCGCCGCGCCCTCCTGGGCCGCCTTCACACGCAGGGCCAGGGTGGGCAGGCCGCGGTGGAGCAGGTAGGCGGCCAGGGGGTGCAGGATGTTGCCGGTGATCACGCGCACCTTGCGCAGCTCGATGGCCCACGCAGCGTTGGTGGCCACGATGCCGGCGATGACGTCGCCGTGGCCGCCCAGGAACTTGGTGGCACTGTGCAGGACGATGGTCGCGCCCAGGTCGAGGGGGCGCTGCAGCACGGGGGTGGCGAAGGTGTTGTCCACCATGACGGGCACGCTGCCGGCCTGGGCCACCACGTCGGCCAGGTCCACGAGCTGGAGGGTGGGGTTGGCGGGGGTCTCCACGATCACCAGGCTCGTGTCGGGGCGCAGGGAGGCCTTGATCTCATGGGGCTCGGCGAAGGTCACGTCCAGACCCAGCAGGCCCGAGGCCAGCAGGTGGTCGGTGCCGCCGTAGAGGGGACGCACGGCCACCACATGCTTGCCCTTCTGGCCGGCGGCCATGAGGATGGCGGTCACCGCGGCCATGCCGCTGGCGAAGGCCACGGCCTCCTCGGCCCCTTCCAGCTTGGCCAGGGCGCCCTCGAAGCGGGCCACCGTGGGGTTATGGAGGCGGGCATAGACGCTGGAGCCCTGGGGATGGCCGCCGAGGGCCATGGCTTCCAGGGAGGCGCCGCCAGCCTCCAGGTCGCGGATGGGATTGGTGCTGGAGAGGTCCAGGGGGGCCGCATGCACGCCCAGGGCCTCGAAGTCTTCCCGGCCAGCGTGAACGGCGAGCGTCTCGAAACGGGTGTCCTGGATCATGGCGATCTCCTTCGTCATAAAAGGGTGGTTTCAGACTGAAGTTCGGTCCATGCTTTCCATACCGAATTCTCTTCGGAGTTTGAGCATGAAACCCGCCCTTGACCGAACCGATCGCGCCATCCTGGCGAAACTGCAGAAGGATGCTCGTCTATCCAATAAGGAACTAGCTGCCGCGGTTGGACTTGCGCCATCCTCCTGCCTCGTGCGCGTGCAGCGGCTCCAGAAGGAGGGGGTGCTCCGCGGCTTCCACGCCTTCGTGAATCCGGCGGCCCTCGGCGTGGGCCTCCAGGCCCTCATTGGCGTGCAACTGAAGCAGCATTCCCGGGCCAAGGTGAAGGCCTTCACCCAGCACCTGCTGGGCCTGTCCGAAGTGGTGGCCCTCTACCACGTCACCGGCGCCTTCGACTTCCAGGTGCACGTGGCCGTGCGGGGGCCCGAACACCTGCGCGACCTGGCCCTGGACGCCTTCACGTCACGACCGGAAGTGCAGAGCCTCCAGACGGCGATGCTCTTCGACACCGTGTGGAAGGACCAGTGGCCGGACTACGGGGCCTGACGGACCTGGCAGTCAGCCGATCTTCCCCTCCAGCGCCCGCTCCGCGAGCCGCGTGAGGTCTGACGAACCCTGGGAATTGGCCAGGCTCTTGGCCATGGCCCCCAGCATCTCCGCCTGGAGTGCGGGGGGCAACCCCGGGGCCAGGTCGGCGCCTGCGGCCACGAGCAGCGTCTGGTGCGAATGGTTGAAGGCGGGATCGTTGGCGCTGGCCGCCTCCGCCAGGGCCCGCAGCACCGCCTCCGGGCCCCGGGCTTCGAAGAGCGCCAGGGCGAGTCCGTAAGCTTCAGGGGGTTCCACGTCGAGGATGGCATCCAGGAGGGCCGCTTCGGAGACTTCGCCCCGGGGCGCGGCGGGTGTCAGGCGATCCTCCGCCTCTTCCGTGGGGAAGAGGTTCACCAGGGCGGCCGCCTGACAGGCCAGCCGCGGATCGGCGCCCTGACACCCGAGCTGCGTGGCCAGGAACACGAAATTCCACCCGGTCTTGCCCTCCAGGTCCCGACGCGCATCCAGGAGCTTCTCGGAGGCCGCCCGGATCAGGGCCTGATTCAAATCCTCGCGGCGCAACCCCGCCCGGGCCCGGGCGGCGAGGCGGTTGAGCAGGTCCACGAGGCCGCAGTCGCAAATCTCTCGCACCAGCTCGATCTGCCCCTCCGCATCCAGCACCGCCGGCCCCTCGTCCAGGGCCCCGTCGAACCCCTCCAGGCGCTTGGAGGCCCGCTGGTGCCAGAAGCGATCCTCGGGCGTGGCCGCCAGCCAGGCCGTAAGGCCCAGCAGGCGCCGGCCCGTGGCCTTGGGGCGCTCCAGGACTTCCTGCAGGTCCCCCAGGTGGTGCGCGAAGACGGCCTTGTGGCCGATGTTCGCCATGTCCGCTTCCACCAGGCGACCCAGGCGCGCGAAATCCTCCGCCCGGGGCTGTTCGAAGGAGGCGGCCTCCATCCAGGCCAGCCCCGGCTTCCGGGCCTGGATGAAACTCTCCAGGTTCCGCCAGCTGCCCGCGCCCTGGGCCGGGGGCGCCGGCTTAACCTTCCGCCCCTCGTGGGCGAAGGCGTGGATCTGCGTGGCCACAAGGCGGTGGAAGGCCTTTTCCGGGAGCAGAGGGCGCAATCGGTAGGCCGCCCGCAGCCCCAGCAGCGCATGGGGAATGTGGGGTTGATAGGCCTCCCAATCCACCCAGGGCGTCAGCACCTTCACGGCCTCGCGCACGGCTTCCCGGAGCCCGTCCTCCTCCCGGATCCGGGCGGCGAAGGCGGGGAAGAAGCCCGCGTCGGGGCGTTCCAGCTGGGCGGACCAAGTCATCTTCAGGCCTCGAAGGGGATGTTCCAGTGATCCAGCACGACCCGGCCCCAGTGGTGACGCCAGGCCCGCTTCCAGACCGCCCCGCCCTCCTTCAGCTGGGCCTCCAGCAACCGCGCATGGAGGGCCTGCCGCAGGGGTTCGGCGGCGGCGCCCAAGGCGGCCTCGGCCCCCTCCACCAGCTTGGCGAAGGCGCCCCGTTCCTCATCGAAGCGGGCCAGGTAGCCGGGATCCTCGGGACTGGGCAGCGCCGCCCGGGCGCGCATCCAGGCCTCGAAGGCCAGGCGAGCGGTGGGATCCGAGGCGAGGGGCTCCCGCACCTCTTCCCACCCCTTCACCGGCACCAGTTCGGGGCCGGCCCGGCGCAGGGCCTCCCTCAGCTTCATGGCCTTCTGAACGTCCTTCTCGATCTGCTTGAGGGCCACGAAGGTGCGGGGACGGGCCCGCTTGTCCCGGCGGTCGAAGAAGGTGTTGAGGGCCGCCACCAGGGCGTCCATGGGCACCCCTTCCGCCTCCCAGGCCTTCCAGGCGCGGTAGTCCTCCGGGCTCATGAAACCGGCTCGGCCATAGGCCCGGTAGGCCCACTCCCGTTCCAGCCACTCGATCTCCTCGGGGGAGTAAGCCATCAGCGGGATCGCTCCAGCCAGCCGCCATTGCGGAGCAGGAGCTTGCGACCATCCCAGCCCGTGATGTCCTGGGCCTTCACCTCGTCGAGGGGGGCCCCCTTCAGGGCGAACCGGCCGGTTTCCAGGGGTGCCCCCGTGGCGTCGTTGAACAGCTCCACCTGCCACTCCATGGCCCCGGCGGGGCGGATGCGCAGGAAAGCCCCGGAATCGCCTCCGCCCACCCAGACGGCATCCGGTGGGACCGTGGCCGGGCGCTCGGGGGCCTGCACCTCGCCATGGCAGGCGATCAGCAATAGGACAGGCAGGGCGCGCAGGGTTCGCAAAGGGACTCCGGACTGCCATTCTAGCGGCCATTTGCCCTTCCACCCCGCTAGACTGGAGCCCCATGGTGCTGCTCCGCGAACAGATCCGCTACAAGTCCCGCAAGGAAGTCGACAAGCTTCGGGAGGCGGGACGCCTGGCCGCCAATGCCCTGCGGCTGACCGCCAAGAGCGTGAAGCCTGGCATCAGCCTGCTGGAACTGGACAAGATCGCCGAGACCTACATCCGCAAGAATGGCGGCACCCCGAACTTCAAGGGCTACCACGGCTTCCCCGGCACCCTCTGCACCTCCGTGAACGACAAGGTGGTGCACGGGATCCCGACGAACTACGTGCTGCAGGAGGGCGACATCATCGCCATCGACTGCGGCGCCAAGCTGGACGGCTACCACGGCGACACCTGCCTCACGGTGGGCGTGGGCCAGATCTCCGAGCAGGCCCGGATGCTCATCCAGACGGCCCAGCTCGCCATGTACCTGGGCATCGAACACAGCCGCCCCGGCAACCGCCTGGGCGACATGAGCACCGCCGTGCAGAAGTTCGCCGAGGAGCGGGGCTATTCCATCGTCCGGGAATACATCGGCCACGGCATCGGCCGGGAGCTCCACGAGGATCCCCAGGTGGTCTTCGCCGAGCAGCGCCCGGGCACCGGCTTCCGCTTCGAACCCGGCATGACCCTCACCATCGAGCCCATCCTCAACATCGGCACCCACAAATGCATCGTGGAGCCCGACGGTTGGACCGTACGCACCAAGGACGGCAGCCTTTCAGCCCAGTTCGAGCACGACATCCACATCACCAAGGACGGCCCGGAGATCCTCAGCATTCCGGATCCGGAGTTCGAGCTCGAAGACGGGCTATGAACCGCGTTCAGCTGTGCATCGAGGCCGCCGAGGCCGCGGCGGTGGTCCTGCGGCAACTCCGGGGCAAGGTGCGGGCCGATTACAAGGATCTCACCCGGGGTTCCACCCTGGACCCGGTCACGCAGGCGGATCGGGAGGCGGAGGCCCTGCTCCGGCGGGAACTCCTGGGCCACTTTCCCGGTGATGGATTCCTGGGTGAGGAGGGCGCGCCGGAATCCAGCCGCAGCGGCTGGCTGTGGGTGGCGGACCCCCTGGACGGCACGCTGAACTTCGCCCACGGCGGGGGCCACGCGGCCGTGAGCCTGGCCCTGCTCAAGGACGGCGAGCCCGTGGCGGCAGCCATCGTGCCCGTGGCCGGCGAGGCCACCCATGCCGAGGACGGCGGCGGCGCCTACCGGGGTGGCCGCCGTCTGCAAGCTTCCGGTGTGCGACACCTGGGTGAAGCCCTGGGGGCCACGGACCTGCCCTACGACCTCAAGGTGCGCCACGGCTCCGCCCGGGCCCGCTTCATCGCCCTCAGCGAAGCCTGCCAGAGCGTGCGCATCCTCGGCTCCGCCGCCCTGGAGCTGGTGGCGGTGGCCGCGGGCGAATTGGACCTCTACGCCAACGAGGGCTGCAAAGCCTGGGATCTCTGCGCCGGGGCCCTCATCCTGCGCGAGGCCGGCGGACTGCTCACCGCGGAGGACGGCGGCCGCCTGGACCTGCTGGATCCCGGCCCCTTCCTCGCCTCCAACGGCCCCCTCCACGGCCCCGCCCTGGCCTGCCTCCCGTGATCAGCCGCTTCCTCTGCCCCCTCCTCGCCGCCCTCCTCCTCGCCGCCCCTACCCCCGGGCGGGCCCAGGGCGGCCGCCTGCCCTTCACCCTCCTGGGCCCCGAACAGGGGCTGCCCTCGGGTGGCATCCTCAACATCGCCCAGGACCGGGACGGCTTCCTGTGGCTGGGCACCGAAAACGGGCTGCTCCGGTGGGATGGTCGCCAGGTGCGCCGCTGGGGCATGGAAGACGGGCTGACCTCCGCCTACGTCAACGGGCTCCATGCCGCTCCGGATGGGGCCCTGTGGGTGGCCGGGCTCCACGGCCTGGTGCGCCTGCAGGAGGGCCGGTGCGAGGCCGCCCACTTCAATTCCACCGTCGCGGGCCAGGTGGTTTCCTCCATCGCGCCCGACGCCCAGGGACGCCTCTGGGCCTTCAGCGGCCACAAGGTCTACCGCCAGGCCGAGGGTCTGGAGTTCCAGGAACTCGCCGCGAACCCCGAACCCAATGTCTATGCCCTCCTGGCCAATCGGCGCGGCGCCATGCTCCTGGCCGGGGGCAGCGGCGTCCACATCATCGAGCCCGATGGGCGAACCCGCAGTTGGGGGCCCGAGGCGGGCCTGCCCGCGGGGGGCGTCACCTTCGCCGCCGAGGACGGCCAGGGCCGGCTCTGGGCGGGCGGGGCCCGCAGCCTCCTCGTCCTCCCCAAGGGCGCCACGCGCTTCCAGGACCGCTCCGCCCTGCTGCCCGCGAGCCTCTCCCCCATCGGGGGTCCCCTGGTGGACGGGGACGGATCCCTGTGGCTCCCCACGGTGGACGGGCTCCTGCACCTGATCGGGGAACGGCCGGAGCCCCTCGGCTTCGACGAAGGCCTGCCCTTCAAGTGGGTCCGGACCCTGATGCGGGACCGGGAGGGCACCCTGTGGGTATTGGGCGCCTCCCTCGCCAAACTGCAGGGCCAGGGGCGGATCCGGAACTTCTCCATGGGTCGCCGGGCCATGGGCGAAATGGTGTGGTGGTCCATGCGCCGGCGAGACGGCACCCAGATGGTCGGCACCGATGACGGCGCGGCCGTGCTGACCCCCAAGGGGCTCGTCCAAGTTCCCGGCACCGAGGGCATCCGCATCAAATCCATCGCCGAAGATGGCGAGGGCATCCTCTGGATGGTGAGCACCCGGGGCCCCACGCTCTGGCTGCGGCCGGGCCGGAGCCGCGCGGAAGTCGCCCAGCTGGGGCCCATGGGCTTCCCCGCCAACGTCGTCTGGGCCGACCCCCAGGGGGGCATCTGGATGGGCGGCGCCGCCCAGGGCATCCTGCGCTGGGATCCCAAGGCACGGAAGCTGATCCAGGAGGTGGGCCCCGCCTTCACCGGCACCGAGACCCTGGGCGGCTTCGGCTTCCAGATCGGCAAGCAGGGCGAGGTCTGGGCCACCTCCTCGGCGGGCCTGCTGCGGCGGGATCCCCAGGGCACCTGGCGCCGCTTCGGGACCCAGGACGGCCTGCCGCCTTCCCCGATGCGCGGTCTGGCCCTGAATCCCGATGGCAGCCTGTGGATCCACTTCCAGGAGGGCGTCGGCATCATGCGTGTCCGCCTCGAGGGCGATCGCCTCAGCATCCTCGAACGCTACACCCGGGGTCATGGCCTGCGGTCCGACGTGATCTACGCCCTCGCCACCGATGAGACGGGCGCCCTGTGGACCACCTCGGACCAGGGCATCGATCGCCTTCAGCCGCCCCTCCACCTCGGGCGCCAGGAGGGCATGGCCAGCGAGGACTGCTCCGTGTTGGCGCTTCAGGTGGAGCAGGAGGCCATCTGGGTGGGCACCTCCGGCGGCCTCGTCCGGTTCGACCGCAGCCTCCCCGCCCTGCCCTCCGAGGCGCCCCGGGCCCGCATCCTCGAAGCCACCTTCGGCGAGACCCGAATCGATCGCCCCTTCGCCTTCCCCCGCCCCTTCAAGGCTTCGGAATCCAGCGCCACCTTCCATCTCGCGGTGCCCACCTACGCGGCGACCCAGGAGCTCCGATACAAGGTCCGGTTGAAGGGCCTGGAGGCCGGCTGGCGCACCGTGGAGGGCGGGGACGTGCACTACCCCTCCCTGCCCGGCGGCGCCTACCGGTTCGAAGTGCAGGCCCTCCTCGGCACCCTGGAGGGCCCCGTCACCGCCCTGGAATTCCAGGTGCAGCCCCCCTGGTGGAAATCCGCCTGGGCCCTCACCTTCGAGGCCCTTGCCGGAGTCGCCTTCCTCTATGCCGTGATCCGCTTCCGTCTGGCCGCCCTGGCCCGCGCCAAGGCGCACCTGGAAGCCCAGATCGCCACCCGCACCGAGGAGCTGGAGCACCGCAACCGGGAGCTTTCCGAAGCCCTCACCCAGGTGAAGCAGCTCTCGGGCCTGCTCCCCATCTGTTCCTGCTGCAAGAAGATCCGGGACGACAACGGGTACTGGAACCAGCTGGAGACCTACATCTCCAATCACTCCGAGGCCGATTTCACCCACGGCATCTGCCCGCAATGCACCCAGGATTTCTTCCACGGCGGGCCGAAACCCTGACCCCGGGGATCAGCTGAAGTCCGGCACCGGATTCGGGGAGACCTCGGGCAACCCCAGCGCCGCGCCCACCTCCGCCGTGGGCACGCTGCCGCCCGGCCCCAGGAAGATGGCCTTCACCATGGCCTCGGCGTGTACCTGGCCGTTCCGGATGAAGCGCTGCTCCAGATACACCCACTTGGCGTCCCAGGCGTGGAGCCGCGTATGCAGTTCGTAGCGCTGAAAGGGATCCAGGCTGCGGCGGTAGGTGATGCGGGCGCCGCCCACCACGGGCCGCCACCGCCGCTGGAAGAGCAGGCGGCCCAGCCCCGTGCGGAAAGTGAGGTCGAATCGGCCCAGGTCCATCACCGTGAGGTAGCGGCCGTTGTTCATGTGCAGGTTCAGGTCCAGGTCGTTGGGCCACACGACGAAATGCCTCACCGAGTCGTCGAGGATCCCCAGTGGCGCACGGAATCGCACCGTGGCCAGCAGCCAAAAGAGGCGGATCAGCAGGTTCATTGGGCTCCGCCGTAGACATCCTTGCGGAGCACCTGCATGAAGGGCGTGGGATCCGTCACGGGCTCCCAGCCCAGTTTCGCGTAGACCCCGTGGGCATCCCGGGTGGCCAGCATGAGGCGACGGAATCCCCGCACCTCCGGCAGCTCCATGAGGGCCCGCACCATGGCCGTGGACAGCCCCTTTCCCCGATGCGCCTCCAATACGAAGACATCGGCCAGATAGCCGAAGGTGGCGTGGTCCGTGGCGAGGCGGGCGAAGCCCACCTGGACTCCGTCCGGGCCGTACACGCCCGCCACGAGGCTGCACTGGGCCGCCCGCTCCACCACCTCCCGGGGAATCCCCGGGCTCCAGTAGCTGCGGGTGAGGTAGGCGTGGATCACTTCGAACTGGAGGTCCGCGGGGTCCAGGGAAAGACGGTATCCGGAAGGGAGGTCCATCCCTCCATACTAGGGCCATGTCCTTCTCGGTCTCCGCCCCCGCCAAGCTCAACCGCTACCTGGGCGTCCTCGGCCGTCGGGCCGACGGCTTCCATGAAGTGGAGCTGGTGACGACGGTGCTCTCCCATGTGCCGGAGCTCTGCGACACCCTCGCCTGGGAGCCCCACCACCGGCTGGAGCTGCGCCTGGAAGGCCCCACCGCTGAAGGCCTGACGGCCGATGAATCCAACCTCGTGCTCAAAGCCTGGCGTCTCGTGGAGTCCTACGTGGGGCGCCCCTGCCCCGCCCGGCTCATCCTGCACAAGCGCATCCCCCATGGCGCCGGCCTGGGCGGGGGCAGCAGCGACGCGGCCGCGGCCCTCAAGCTCGCCAACCGGTGCCTGGCCCTGGAATTGCCCGATGAGGTGCTCCTGGCTTTCGCCGCCGAGTTGGGCTCCGACGTGCCCCTCTTCCTCCTGGGGGGCACCGTGCATGGCACCGGGCGCGGGGAGAAGGTCCGTCCCCTCGAGGCCCCCGCTCTGCCCCCCCTCCTCCTCGTGCATCCCCACCTCCACCAGCCCACGGCGGGCGTCTATGGCGCCCTCGCCCGCACGGGCCTGCCGGGGACCCCGGCCCTCGCCGACCCCGCTGGCGCCCCCTGGCGCAATGATCTCGAACCTCCCGCCCTCGCCGTGAACCCCGCCCTGGCCGAGGTCCGCGAGGCCCTACGTGCCTCGGGCGGCGAGCCCCTGCTCTGCGGCAGCGGCAGCGCCTGGGCGGCGCGCTACCCGTCGGTGGCGGCGCGGGAGGCCGCCCAGGCCGCGCTCTCCATGGCGCATCCCGGCTGGAGCCTCTGGGGCGCCTGAATCAGAAGGCGTAGCTGAAGCCCAGGCCCACCCGGGCATCCGTGGCCCGGCGCACGAGGGGGCTCGCCTTCACCTCCGGTCCCAAGGCCTCCACGCGCGCAAGGGCGAACCAGCGCCAAGCCCGCGTCGGCAGGTAGGTGAGCACGCCCGTGAGGGCCGTGTCACGCAGGCCGCCCTCGGGCGCATAGGCGCGATCCTCCCCGGCCCGCAACCGGGGATCGCCCGCCGCGAGGAGGGCCGTGCGGGCCGCGGCCTGCCCGGAGTTCACGCCGAATTCGGAGTCCATGGCCTCCGCATCGGCCCAGGTCCCCGACACCGCCAGGGACCCCAGCCAGCGGGGGGCCAGCATCCCGCCGTATCCCAGGCTCAGGGTGCACCGTTGGCCCGCGCCGTCCTGCAGGGCGGCGGCCCAGGTCAGCGAGGTTCCAAAGCCGCCCCAGCGGCCGCGCAGGGCCGTACCCGCCCAGAGGCTGGCCTTGCGATCCCCCATGCCCGCCAGTTCATCGGCCCGGGCTTCCCGGCGGCGCTCGCCGATGCCCAGCCCCAGGTCCCAGGTGAAGCTCCGGGTCTTCACCACATGCACCGCGGCCCCGGCACCCACCCCGATCCGGCTGCTGCCCAGCACCAGGGTGTCGCGGTACTCGGCCGAGAGCACCGGCAGGGGGATCACACGACCCTCCTCGGAGCCAGGCACCTTCGGGGCCGCCAGCAGCATGGCTCCCACCCGGAAGCGCCAGGCCGCGTCGCCCGGTGCGGGCGCCACCTCCCGCTCCTGGGGCGGCAGGTTGAACTCCTCGGGCACCTGGGCCCGGAGCAACGAGGTTCCCAGACTGATTCCAAGCAGGATCCGCAGGTGCATGGCCACTCCATTCCAAAGCGCTCCCCCCTTGGACCCGGGCCCTGTGCGCCCGGTTGAACCCTGGCGCCGGGGCCCGCTCCGCCCACCCTTGAAAGGAGGGGGCCCCATGGATCGGACGCTGCTCATCTTCCTCGCCCTGGAGGCACCCGCCCTCTTCCTGTTCGCGGCCGCCACCCAGCTGCTCCGGGATCGCCCCATCGCCGACCGGCTTCCCAAGTTCCTGGCCCTGGCCTTCCCCACCCTCGCGGTGGGCGCCGTGGGACTTCCCCTGTGGGCCGCATTTCAGATTCTCGGGTCCCGGTAATCGCCCGCCGTTCGTCGACGCCCGCCCACCGTTCGCCGCTTTCCCCTTCCCCTGGGGGTTCCCGCTCATGGATCCTGGGATCCCGAGGTGATCATGAGCGAACTTGCGATCCGCATCCGCGGTCTGCGCAAGCAGTTTCCCGGCGTGCTGGCGGTGGATGGACTGGACCTGGAGGTGCGGCGCGGCGAGGTCTTCGGCCTCCTGGGCCCCAACGGCGCGGGCAAGACGACCACGCTGGAGATCATCGAGGGCCTCCAGACCGCCGACGCCGGCGACATCGAGGTTCTGGGCCTCCCCTGGAAGTCCCAGGCCCAGGCCATCCGCGCCCGCATCGGGGTGCAGCTCCAGAGCACGAGCCTCTTCAACAAGATCACGCCCCGGGAGGCCATCGAGCTCTTCGGTGGCTACTACCCCAAGGCCCGGCCCACCCAGGAGCTTCTCGACCTGGTAAAGCTCAACGAGAAAGCGGACGCCTTCCACGTGGGGCTCAGCGGCGGACAGCAGCAGCGCCTCGCCCTGGCCCTCGCCCTCGTCAACGATCCGGAACTCGTCTTCCTGGATGAGCCCACCACAGGCCTGGATCCCCAGGCCCGGCGCGGGCTCTGGGACGTGGTGAAGCGCATGAAGGCCGAAGGCCGCACCGTGCTGCTCACCACCCACTACATGGACGAAGCCGAGGTGCTCTGCGATCGCATCGCCATCGTGGACCACGGCAAGGTGCTGCAGGTGGGCACCCCCCGCCAGCTCATCGCCGAGCTGGGACTCCCCAGTGTGGCCGAACTGGCCTTCGACCAGGCCCCACCCGACCCCACCGCCTTCGCCGGGGCCATCGGCCGCCCCGTGGAGGTGGTGGAGGACCGCTGGGACATGCACCTGGAAGACCCCAAGGGCCAGCTCCCCGCCATCCTCGAAGCCGCGGACCGCCTGGGCATCCCTTACGCCCAGCTGCACCTGCGCCGACCCACCCTCGAAGACGTCTTCCTGCAGCTGACCGGCCGCAGCCTTCGCGATTGATCCGTTTCAGACGCGGAGATCACGGAAGAGGCGGAGAGCCCAGAGATCCCTGATCTCAGGCCCCTTCTCGATCCAGCACTCCGTGATCTCCACCTCCTCCGCGTTCTCCGTGTCTTTCTTGGAGTTTCCAATGCACCTCCTCTGGCGCCAGTTCCTCATGGAATGGAAGCTCTACTCGCGCGACAAGGGCGCGATGTTCTGGACCTTCGCCTTCCCCGTGCTGATGCTGCTGGGCTTCGGCACCATCTTCCGGGATGGCGGCGGCCCCAAGGTCACCATCGTGCGGGTGCAGGCGGGCCCTGAGTCCGCCAGGGACGTGGCCCTGCGGGAGGCCATCGAGGCCCAGCATGTGACGGTGGAGCGCCTCGCCCCCGAGGCCGCCGAAGCCAAGTGGAAGGACGGCAAGGTCGCCGTGATGGTGGAAGGCTCCGACGAGCTGCCCCGCCTCCGGGTGAACGCCTACCTCATGGCCCAGGGCATGCAGGGCGCCAGCCTCGTGCAGCAGGCGAGCCTCATGGCCCAGGCCAAGCTCGCGGGTCAGCCGGAGCCCCGCCGCCTGCCCGTGAGCATGGAGAGCCCCGGCAAGGCCAAGGCCACCAACTACGCGGCCTTCCTGCTGCCCGGCCTGCTGGGCATGAACCTCATGAGCATGGGCCTCTTCGCCGTGGGCATGGTGAACGTGGCCTACCGGGAGAAGGGCAAGTTCAAGCGGCTGGGGGTGACCCCGCTGCCCAAGAGCATCTTCCTCGGGGGCCAGATCCTGCACCGGCTCACGGTGGCCGCGCTTTCGGTGGTGTTCGTGCTCATCGCCGGCAAGTTCGCCTTCGGCATCAGCAATCAGGGCAGCTACCTCCTGCTCGCCCTGCTCATCTTCCTGGGCACGGCCACCTTCATGGCCCTGGGGTTCGCCTTGTCCAGCTTTGCCGACACGAGCGAGACCTACGCCGCCATCAGCAACCTGCTCTTCTTCCCGATGATGTTCCTGGGTGGCGTCTACTTCAGCCTGGACGGGGCGCCCAAGTGGCTCCAGGACAGCGTGCAAGTGCTGCCCCTGGGCCCCTACCTCAAGGCCCTGCGGGCCGTGTTCAACGATGGGGTGGGCCTCTCGGGCCACGGCTTCGGACTCGCCGTGGTGGGCGCCTGGGCGGTGATCGCCTTCCTCATCGCCGTGAAGCGCTTCCGCTTCGCCTAAAGCTGATAGGAGAATCCGATGACGGTCCCCTGGCTGCGCGGGCGCATCACCAGGGGGCTGCGTCGGGCTTCCCCCTGCACCTCCTGCTGCAGGAAGGTGATGCCCAGGCGCCAGTGCTCGGAGACGGCGTAGCCCACGGCCACACTGCTCTGGATCAGGGCCCAGCCGCCCGTGGGCGTGAAGGGACGGTCGTCGCCGGGCTTCAGGCGCGGGTCGCCCTGGAGGACCAGTTGATGGCGCCGGGCCGCCTGCTCCTCCGTGATGCCGTATTCGTAGATCATCTCGGTGATGTCGTAGGCGCTGCCGGCCACCCGGGCTTCCAGGAGCCACCGGCGGCCCAGGGGCACCGTGAAGGCGGCCCGCACCACGCCGCCGCCGCCCACCCCTTCACGGAAGCCCCGTCGGAAGCCGGCCATCACCTCCAGGGGTCCCTTCCGCCAGGCCAGACCTGCGGAGGCGTAGACCGTGGCTGGGCGATTGCCCATGCCCGCCAGCTCATCCGCCATCTCCTCGCGTCGGGCCTCGACGCCTTCCAAACCCAAGCTGCCGGTGTACCCGTCCTCTTTGAGGAAGTGATAGGAGACGGAGCCCCCCACGCCGAACCGGCTGGCACCGAAGCCGATCTTGTCGCGCCATTCGCCGTTGAGGATGGGGAAGGGTTGCGAGCGCTGATGGTCGCTGCCGGGATAGGCCGGCAGGTTCAGGACCATGGCCCCGCTGTGCAAGGTGAGGCCGGGGTAGGCGGAGGGCTTGAGCCAGAGGCTGTCGGGATCCTGGGCGTTCAGGACCATCCCGCCAAGCGCCACCCACGCTATGCGCCGCCCCACACCCTGCATCCACCCCTCCAAAGACCCACTTGGCTTCCCTCGTGTCCCAGGAGTGGCCGAACCCGCCCGGAATGCGCGATCCTTAATCCTACCGGAGGGTAGGGAGCCCCTGAAGCCCGTTTCACCCACCCCCCGACCCCACCTGGAGACTGGTGCCCCCTATGTCGAATCCCAAAAAAGCACGCCTGGCCATTTTCCTCACGGTATTCGTGGATCTGCTCGGCTTCGGCATCGTCATCCCCCTCCTCCCCCTCTACGCCCATCACGTGGCCGAGAACCCCAGCGGTTGGATGACCCACGTCAACGCCGCCTTCGGTCTGCGGGACCCCGGCGCCTTCTGGGCAGGGGTCGCCTTCGTCAGCTTCTCGGTGATGCAGTTCATCGCCTCCCCTCTCCTGGGCCGCCTCAGCGACCTGGTGGGCCGCCGCCCCGTGCTCTGGATGAGCCTGTTGGGCAGCGCCCTCGGCTACCTGATGCTGGGCCTCACCATGCACTACGAGTGGGTGCTGCTGGCCCGCATCATCGATGGCATCACCGGCGGCAACATCGCCGTGGCCCAGGCGGCCATGGCCGACAGCTCCGCCCCCGAGGAGCGCAGCAAGGCCCTGGGCATGATCGGCGCCGCCTTCGGCCTGGGCTTCGTCATCGGTCCCGCCCTCGCCGGCATCCTCAGCGGTAGCCACTATGGGATGGCCCTCGCCGCCAAGGGCGTGCAGCTGCCCTTCCTCGTGGCCGCGGCCCTCAGCTTCATCGCCTCCCTGCTCGTGATCGCCTGGCTGCCCGAGACCATCACCCCCGAGGCCCGCGAGCGCGCCCGCACCCAGGAAAGCCGTGGGCATGCCCTCAAGCGCGCCTTCGCCCGCCCGGGCATGCCCGCCCTCCTGCTCATCGCCCTGCTCGCCATGAGCGGCTTCGCCATGATGGAGGGCACCTTCAGCCTCATGGCCCAGGCCCGCTTCGGCTTCGGGCCGAAGCAGGTGGGTTGGCTCTTCGCCTTTGTGGGCGTCTGCATCGTGATCTACCAGGGCGGCCTCGTGCGCATGGTGGCCAAGCGGATCCCCGAGCGCATCGCCATGGGCCTGGGCCTGGCCGCCATGGCCGTCTCCCTCTACGCCCTGCCCCGGGCCCCCTGGGCCGCGCCCTTCCTCCTGCTCCTCGTGCCCATGGCCTGGGGCAGCGGAATGAACGGCACCGCCACCTTGGCCCTGGCCAGCCAGCTCACGCCCCCGGAGGAACAGGGCGGCGTCTTCGGTGTCATGAACGCCATGCAGGGTCTCGGCCGCATCATCGGCCCCTTCGTGGGCACCCTTTGCTTCGCCAAGTGGGGCTTCCAGGCCCCCTACACCGTGGCCACCGCCTGCGCCCTGCTCGCCCTCCTGCTGGCCATGGGGGTCCACGCCGGCCAGCGCACCACCCGGACGGCCTGAGCATGCGGGACTCCCGGGAAGCGCGCACCAGGTTGATGTTCCTGAGCTTCGGAGCCGCCGGGGCCTTTGGCCTCGCGGCCATCCTCAGCTGGCGCCAAGGGTCGACCCGGTGGTTCATGCTCGCCCCCGCCCTGCTCTGGCTCGCGGTGGGGTTCATGCACCGTCGCCGGCTCAAGGCCGCTCCCACGAACTGAGCGGCGGCACCCGACCCATCGGGAACCGCCGCTCGGAATCCACCGGGTTCCTTCAGGGGGCTTCGTTGGCCGCCCAGACCGTGGGCACGTTGGTCTTCTCCCCGAATCCCTCGGGGGGGTAAATGTAGTCGAGGTCGAAGCAGGCGGTGCAGAAGTCCTGGCGGCGGCCCTGGAGCAGACCCTCGAAGTCTGCGACCTCCAGCCACTCGAGGCTGTCCGCACCGAGGTAGGTCCGGATCTCCTCCCCAGACATGCGGTTGGCGATGAGTTCTTCCTTCGTGGGCGTGTCGATGCCGTAATAGCAGGGCCCGATCACCTTGGGCGAGCCGATGCGGACGTGGATCTCTTTGGCCCCCGCCCCGCGCACCATGGACACGAGCTTCTTGAGGCTGGTGCCCCGCACGATGGAGTCGTCGATGAGCACCACCCGCTTGCCGGGGAAGAAGTCCGGCAGCGGGTTGAACTTCTGACGCACCCCCTCGTCGCGGCTGGCCTGGGTGGGCTTGATGAAGGTGCGGCCCACGTAGTGATTGCGCAGGAGCCCCATGCCGAATTCGGCCTTCTTGGCCTTGGCGTAGCCCAGGGCGATGAAGTTGGAGCTGTCGGGCACGGGCATCACCACCAGGTCGTCGCCGTTGGGAAGGTGGTCATCCTTGGCCGCCAGGCAGGCGCCGATGCGCTCCCGGGCCTGGTAGACCGTCTCGCCGAATTCGCGGCTGTCGGGACGGGAGAAGTAGATGAGCTCGAACACGCAGTGCTTGGGGGCCAAGGGGGCGTGGCTCACGGAGACCACCGGCTGGCCGTGCTCCAGGCGAAGGATCTCCCCGGGCTTCACCTCGCGGATGAGCTTGGCGCCGATGATGCCGAAGCCGCAGGACTCGGAGGAGAATACGGTGCCTTCGCTGGGCTGGACGTCGCCATCCGTCACCTTGACGTGGCCCATGACGAGGGGGCGGAAGCCATGGGGATCGCGGAAGGCGAAGAGCTTGTCGCGGTACATGACCACCGTGGAGAAGGCGCCCTTGAGCTCCTGCTGGGCCTTGGCGATGGCCGCTTCCATGGTGAGGCCGTCGCGCACGTGGAAGAGGGCGATGAGGCGGCCGATGAGTTCCGCGTCGTTGTCGCTCTTGAACACCACGCCGTCGCCTTCCAATCGGCGGCGCAGCTCGCCGTAGTTGATGAGATCGCCATTGGAGGCGATGGCCATGATGGGACCATGGTCCAGTTCGATGAGGTGCGGTTGGGAATTCAGTTCGTCGCTGCACCCGGCGGTGGGGTAGCGCACGTGGCCGATGCCCGTGGAGCCTGAAAGGCGGGCCTGGACATCTTCATTGAGCACCTGTTTCACGAGCCCCATGCCCTTGTGGCCCACCATGCGGCCCTTGGCATCCCGGGCCACGGCCCCGCAGCTCTCCTGGCCGCGGTGCTGGATGGCGAACAGGATCGAAGCGATGTGGCTCGAGGCCCCCTCGATCCCAAAGACTCCCGCAACGCCGCACATGCTGGCCTCCTGAAGACGCGCCGTTCCGCAGCCTGGTCAGGCGGGGAAGGGACGGACCCTTCAGGATACTATTTAGGCGCCCCTCCCGACCGCTTTCCTTTTCCTGCCGACCCCCGCTCGCCGCTCCCACACGGATCCGGAGCCCCCATGCAAGCCCTGATGCGCGACGCCTACGGCCCTCCCGAGCGGTTGTCCCTCCGGGAGGTCGAGACCCCTGAACCCGCTCCGGGGGAGGTCCGGGTGCGGATCCGGGTGGCCGCTCTGAACGACTGGGACGGGGGCCTTCTCGAAGGGGATTGGCTGAACCGGCTCATGTTCGGGCTCCTCACGCCCCGGGTTCGAATCCTGGGGGCGGACATCGCGGGGACCGTAGACGCCGTGGGATCCGACGTGACCCTCTTCAAGCCCGGAGATCGCGTTCACGGGGACCTCAGCGGCTGCGGCTTCGGCGGCTTCGCGGAAACGGTGTGCGTGGACCCCGCCCACCTCGTGGCCCTGCCGGAGGGCCTCAGCTTCGAGCAGGGGGCCGCCCTGCCCCACGCGGGACAGCTGGCGTGGCAAGCCCTGGCCGCGGCCGGCGGCCTCGGCCCTGGACGGTCCGTCCTGATCAATGGAGCAGGGGGCGGCGTGGGGACCCTGCTGCTCCAACTCGCCCGCGGGCTGGGCGCCGAGGTCACCGCGGTGGACCGCGCTTCCAAGCTCGAACGCCTCCAAGCCCTCGGAGCCGACCATGCCCTGGATCATGCCCAAGTGGATTTCACGGCCCAAGGCCGGCGCTACGACGTCATCTTCGACGTCAAGACGGATCGGTCCCCCTTCGCCTACCTCCGGACCCTCCATCCCGGCGGAGCCTATGTCACCGTGGGCGGGCGACTGAGCCGCCTGGTGCAGATCCTGGGCGTGTCCCCCATCCTGCGCCTCGCGACGGGCAAGCGGCTGCGCCTCGTGGCCCTTCGGCAGAACCGGGACCTGGTCATCCTGGACCGGGCCGTCCTGGAAGAACGCCTGACGCCCGTGGTCGACCAGATCCGCCCCCTGGCCGAAGGGCCCGAGGCCCTGCGCCGCTTCGCCGCTGCGGAGCACTTCGGGAAGATCCTCCTCGAAATGCCTTGAGCGCCTATCCGGCCAGCGGCTGGGACCCCACCTTGAACCGGGTTCCCAGGCGGTAGCGCTGCCCGGGGTGGATGCAGCGCACCCAGGTGACGGGGCGGGCTCGACTCCAGGTGCGGCGGGTAAGCACGAGGCAGGGCTCGCCCGACCCGATCTGCAGCCACTCGGCTTCCGCGGCGGACGCGGGCACCGCGTCCACGATGTGCTCCACCTCATCCAGGGGCACGGCCCGGAGGAGCTGCTCCCCCGGAGGCGAGGCCTGGAAATCCCAGGTGAGGAAGTCGGGCACCGCCTCGGGGTTCACCCAGCGGTCCTCCAACTGCATGGGCACCCCTTCCTCCAAGTGGATGCAGACCACGTGGAAGACGGAGTCCCCGGCCTGCAGCTCCAGCTGCGCCGCCAACTCCGCCGTGGCGGGTTCCCGGGTGGCGGCGACGAGGCGGCACTCGTAGCGGTGGCCTCGGGCCCGCACCTCGTCGGCGAGGTTGGCCACTTGCGTGAGGCCCGACTGCGCCTTGGGTTCCGCCACGAAGGTGCCCACGCCCGCCACGCGGGTGAGGGCCCCCTGCTCCGCCAGTTCACGGAGGGCCCGATGCACGGTCATGCGGGACACCTTCAGGGTGCCCACCAGTTCATGCTCGGAGGGGATGCGGTCGCCCACCTTCCAGGTGCCATCCTGGATGCGCGCGCGGATGTGCTCCTTCACGGCCAGGTAGAGGGCGGAGCCAGGGCGCAGGGGCGAGCGCGTCACGACAGGGGCTCCGGCGCCGTGCGCTCCGCAATGCGGCCGATGAGACGCGCCCCCACCTTGGCGGTGCGGCCGTCCTCATCCAGCAGGGGATTCAGTTCGGCGACGTCGGCCATGCGCACCTTGCCGGAGGCGCATGCGGCATCGATCACCCGCTCCAGGATCTCCAGGGCCACACCCCGGGCCGCGGGGGCGCTGACGCCAGGGGCGCTGGCCGCGGGAAGCACGTCCAGGCAGCAAGTGAGGTAGACGTGATCCACGGAGGCGAGGAAGGCCTCCACCTCGGCCAGCGCCGCGGGCAGGTCGGCGCTGGTCATCTCCTCGTCCAGGCGGAACCGCACGCCCCAGGTGCGGGCCCGTTCGAAGAGCGCCTCGGTGTTGGCGAAGGGGCTGATGCCCAGCACGCAGTAGTGGAAGCCCCAGTCCCGGTGGAAGCACGCCTCGGCGATCTGGCGGAAGGGGGTGCCGGAGGTGGCCTCCTCGGCCACGCGCAGATCGAAGTGCGCATCCAGGTTCAGGATGCCGATGCGGGGCTTCAGTTCGCGTTCGGCCAGGTGCTCCGCGAGCCCCTGGAAGGCGGCCCAGGCGATTTCGTGGCCGCCCCCGAGGCCCAGGGGCAGGAGGCCCAGATCCAGCACCTCCGTGATACGGCGGGCGTAGGCGGCCTGGGCACCTTCGAGGTCGTCGCCTTCGAGCCGGATGGTGCCCGCATCGAAGAGATCCCGGCAGCGCCGCACGGGCAGGTTGGAAAGGGCCCGGCGCAGGGCCTCGGGGGCCTGTGCAGCCCCGGGTCGGCCCTGGTTGCGGCGCACGCCCTCATCGCAAGCGAAGCCCACGAGGGCGGCGCCCCGGGCCCGCTCCTTCGGCAGGGCTCGAACCACTTGATGCCAGCGGAGGGCCAGTTCCCCCTCCGCCGCGTCCACGCGACCCTCCCAGGCCTGCAGCCCCGTCTCCAGCCGGATGCCGGTCATCAGGGCAGCATGGGCAGCTTGAGGCCCTTGGCCCTGGCCGTGTCCTGGGCCAGGGGATAGCCCGCATCGGCATGGCGCATGACACCGGTGCCGCAGTCGTTCCAGAGCACGCGCTCCAGGCGCTTGGCCGCCGCCTCGGTGCCATCGGCCACGATGACGACGCCGCTGTGCTGGCTGTAGCCCATGCCCACCCCGCCCCCGTGGTGGAGGCTCACCCAGGTGGCGCCACCGGCGGTGTTCAGCATGGCATTCAGCAGCGGCCAGTCGGACACGGCGTCGGTGCCGTCCATCATGCCTTCGGTCTCGCGGTTGGGGCTGGCCACGGAGCCCGTGTCCAGGTGGTCGCGGCCGATGACGATGGGCGCTTTGAGTTCGCCGTTCTTCACCATCTCGTTGAAGGCGAGACCGGCGAGGTGGCGCTCGCCGAGCCCCAGCCAGCAGATGCGGGCGGGCAGGCCCTGGAAGGCGATGCGCTCGCCGGCCATGTCGAGCCAGCGGTGCACGTGCTTGTTCTCGGGGAAGAGCTCCTTGATCTTGGCGTCCGTCTTCTTGATGTCCTCGGGATCGCCGGACAGGGCCACCCAGCGGAAGGGGCCCTTGCCCTCGCAGAAGAGGGGGCGGATGTAGGCGGGCACGAAGCCGGGGAAGTCGAAGGCGTTCGCCACGCCGTTGTCCTTGGCCACCTGGCGGATGTTGTTGCCGTAGTCCACGGTGGGAATGCCCATTTGGTGGAAGTCGAGCATGGCCTGGACGTGCACGGCGCAGGACTTCCCGGCGGCGGCCTTCAGCTCGGCGTGCTTGGATTCATCCAGCTGCGCGGCCTTCCACTGGTCCACGGTCCAGCCCAGGGGCAGGTAACCGTTGATGAGGTCGTGGGCACTGGTCTGGTCCGTGACGAGGTCGGGGCGCAGGCCGCCCTGCTTCGCGCGCTTCACCAGTTCCGGCAGCACCTCGGCGGCGTTGCCGAGCAGGGCGATGGAGATGGCTTCCTTCTTCGCCGTGTGCTCCTGGATGAGCTCGAGGGCGTGGTCGAGGTTCCGGGCCTGCTTGTCCACGTAGCGGGTGCGCAGGCGGAAGTCGATGGAGCTCTGCTGGCACTCGATGTTCAGGCTCACGGCACCGGCGAAGGTGGCGGCCAGGGGCTGGGCGCCGCCCATGCCGCCGAGGCCCGCCGTGAGGATCCACTTGCCCGCGAGGTCGCCACCGTAGTGCTTGCGGCCGGCCTCGGCAAAGGTTTCATAGGTGCCTTGCACGATGCCCTGGGTGCCGATGTAGATCCAGCTGCCCGCCGTCATCTGGCCGTACATGAAGAGGCCCTTCCGGTCGAGCTCGTGGAAGTGCTCCCACGTCGCCCACTTGGGCACGAGGTTGGAGTTGGCGAGGAGGACGCGGGGGCTGTCGGGGGTGCTCTTCCAGATGCCCACGGGCTTGCCGGACTGGATGAGGAGGGTCTCGTCCTCGTTCAGCTCGCGCAGGGAGGCGAGGATCTGATCGAAGCAGGCCCAGTCGCGGGCGGCGCGGCCGATGCCGCCGTAGACCACGAGGCTCTTGGGGTTTTCGGCGACCTCGGGATCCAGGTTGTTCTGGATCATCCGGTAGGCGGCCTCCGTGAGCCAGTTCTTGCAGCTGAGCTCGGTGCCTCGGGGGGCCCGGATCACGCGGGACTCATCGCGGCGGGGGTCGATGCGGGTTTCAGCCAGGGCCATGGGTGCCTCCAAGACAAGTTGATCATACCTGTCTATACAACTCTAGATCCCTATGCAACCCTATTCCGATCGGAAGGCTTTGGGCTCTAGGCTCTGGCCCAGTCCGACCCGGCCAGACCCCCAGAATGGGTCGGCGCCAGCCAAAGCCCAAAGCCAAGAGCCCAAAGCCAAGAGCCCAAAGCCCCCTCCCCAAAGCGAGCTCCCCATGATCAATCTCACCGGTTCCTCCCTCAGCGCCGCCCGCCTGACGGCCATCGCCGCGGGCGAGTCGGTGTC
>DATFAX010000062.1:0-2426 GCA_035254125.1 Holophagaceae bacterium
GTGCAGGGTGCTGCCCAGGGCGAGGCGGCCCAGGGTGGTCTTCTCGAGGGTCTCCTCGCTGAGGTCCGCCTCCCAGGCATGGCCATCCCGGGCCACGGCCGTGAGGCAGGCCCCATGGGTGGCGATGCTGGCGCCCAGCTCGGCGCGCTCCAGCACTTCGGGGCCGCAGGCGATGCGCAGCCGCGCGCCGCCGGGGCGGGCCGATCGGGATTCCAGGGTGCCGAGGTGTCGGATCAGACCGGTGAACATGGACCCATGATGGCCCCGTAGGGCCCCGGGGGAAAGCTCAGGGCGCCGTGGCCCCGGCCACCACGCCTTCGAACACGGCGCGGGCCCGGGCGAGGTCGGCGAGCACCACCGCCCGCTCCGCCGGGGTGCGGTAGCCGGGATGGGTCTCCGTGGCCTGGCGCAGGCGCTCCACCCAGGCGAGGAAGTAGGCCCCCGCCGCCTTGGATCTCACCGCCGCCCCGCCCACGGTGACGTACACGGGGCTCGTGGTGGCGAAGGGGTACACGTCGAGGACGTGGGGGTGGGGGCCCTCGTTCCAGGCCCGCAGCAGCAGCCAACCAGGACCCTGTACCCGCACCCGGCCCCGCACGTCGGCCGCCCCGGACTTCGGCGCGTGGCGGGCCACCACCTCCCCGTTCCAGACCACCTCCAGGTGATCCACGGGGTGGTTCGACCGCAGGGTGGCGGCGTAGTCGAGGTCGTGGGCCCCGGGGCCCAGGTCCAGGGTGTCGCCGGGCACCGCCGTCCCCACGCGGAAGTCCAGCAGGGCCCCGTTCGTGGCGAAGGTCCGGCCCGCCACCAGCTGCTTCCGGAAGGCCGCCCGGGTGAGGGGCCCCTCCGCGGGCACGTAGACCCGGTTGAGGCCCACGGGCCCCCGCAGGCTGGCGTAGTTGGCCATGACGTCCGTGCCCGCGCCTGCGGGCAGGCGGAAGCCGCAGTTGAGGAGGCGGTGCCAAACGGCATTGGTGGCCATGGGATCCGAGAAGCCCACGGCCTCGTAGTAGTCCACCTTCCCCAGGGCCACGTCCACGGGCAGCGCGTTCGTGAGTTGGGCGTCGGTGGTGGGCTTCACGTCCTCATCGAAGGGGTGCACATAGCCCACGAGGCCGCCCTGGGCATGGGCGAGGTCCGCCACGGCGCCGTTGGAGGGATAGGGACTCGCCACGGCCGTGAAGGGATAGGCGGCGTAGCCCGGCAGGATCAGGTGCCGCAGGTCCAGCAGGCCCAGGTGGCCCCAATAGCTCGTGTGGAACTCCTGGCCGTGCACCAGGAGCACGTCCGACGTGGAGGCGGGATCCACGTCCGGGCGGAAGGCCGCGAGGTCCGGATAGCGGCCCTCCTTGTTCACGATGAGGTTGTGGACGAGGTTCACGCCCTCGGCCGCCGCCTGGCGCACCATGCCCGCCGGAGTGTTGCGGTAGGCGCCGCCGTAATTGGCGTGCACGTGGAGGTCGGCGCTCCACCAGCGGCCGGGGAAGGCCAGACGCTTGAGTGGGATGGTCACGGGGACCAGGGGCTGACGGGTGTCCAGGTCCAGATCGGCCACTTCAAATTCGGGACCCCGGGCGACCGTGAGGTGCAGGCGGTCCCGGGGCACGGACACCGTGAAGGGAGCGTCGGCGTGAAAGTAGCGCCCCTCCGCCTTCTGATCCGGCGTGAGGAGGTCGTCGGCGTGGATCCAGGCACCCTCCGGGGCGAAGGTGCGGCCCTTGCTGTCCACGAGGGAGACGCGGGCGGGCATGGGGTGACCCGCCTCGTCCACGACCCGCACGAAAAGCGTGACGCGGGGCGCCAGGGTCTTCCGTTCCCGGATCTCCACGGCGCGCTCCTCGCCGGAGATTAGGTCCCTCAGGCGCAGGGTGGGCTGGCCGCCCTGGTTGGAGCAAAAGGCGATCCAGCGCCCATCGGGGCTCCAGCGGGGGTTCGTGGCGTCCCAGTCCCCGAAGGTGAGTTGGAAGGGGTGGCCGCCGCCCGTGGGCATCATCCAAAGCTGCTGCCACTGGGCGCCCTGGTGGGAGCTGTAAACGATCCGGGTGCCCTCCGGCGAGACATCGGGCCGGGCATGCCAGCTGGTCTCCTCGCGCTGCACGAGGGTCTGCGCACCGCCCTCCAGGGGCATGCGCACGAGGTCCCCGCTGCCATGGCCCACCTCGCGGTTGCTGAGGAAGATCAGTTCCTTCCCGTCCCGCGTCCAGGTCGGGTTCAGGGCGTGGTCGAAGGGGCTGTAGTAGTAGCGGGGGATGGCGCTCTTCCGATCCGGCGTGAGGGTGCGGATCCCGGCGAGCCGCCCGTCCTTCACGTCGGCCACCTTCAGGAGGAAGTGACCGCTGCCCTCCGTGGAGACGAAGGCCAGCCTGGACCCCTCGGGGGACCAGCGGGGTTCCACGTTCACGGCGCCAGTGGCGGTGAGGGCCCTC
>DATFAX010000063.1:0-5358 GCA_035254125.1 Holophagaceae bacterium
GCGCGGCTACCAGAAGCACTCGGGCCGCCAGGTGAAGCTCTACCAGGCGGGCAGCTCCGAGATGTTCGGCTCCGCCAAGCCCCGCCAGCACGAGCTCACCCGCTTCGAGCCCCGCAGCCCCTACGCCTGCGCCAAGGTCTACGGCCACTACCAGATGGTGAACCACCGCGAGAGCTACGGCCTCTTCGCCTGCAACGGCATCCTCTTCAACCACGAGAGCCCCCGCCGCGGCGAGACCTTCGTGACCCGCAAGATCACCCGGGCCGCCACCCGCATCAAGCTAGGCCTCCAGGAGAAGCTCTACCTGGGCAACCTCGACGCCAAGCGCGATTGGGGCTTCGCAGGCGACTACGTGGAAGCCATGTGGCGCATGCTCCAGCAGGACAAGGCCGACGACTACGTGGTGGCCACCGGTGAGAGCATCAGCATCCGCGACTTCCTCGCCCTCGCCTTCGAGCGCCTCGATCTGGATTGGCAGAAGTACGTGGAAGTGGATCCCCGCTACTTCCGTCCCGCCGAAGTGGATCACCTGGAAGGCGACCCCTCCAAGGCCCGCAAGGTGTTGGGCTGGGAGCCCAAGACCGACATCCGCACCCTGGCCGCCATGATGGTCGATGGCGACCTCCGCCTCGCGGAGAAGGAGCTGGTGCTCAAGCAGGCCGGCCACGAAGAGGCCCCCCGCGGCGGCTACCGGTGATCGGAAGCCCCACGGTTCAGGCGGAGAAGCCCGTCGGGTAAGTCTCCGCCTCGAAGGGGTGCCTTGATCGGATCGGGTCTACTGCGGTAAGCCGGCCGCAGCGAGGGCCGTCGACCGGAGGTGCGGGTTCGGCATCTTCCCGACAAAGAACTCGACTTCCGATTCATGGAATTGATCCAAGTCCTCGTCCTTCATGACGAGCACATCGAAATAGTAGAAGTCGCTCGTCAACTGCAAGAAGAGCAGGTTCCGGAAGGCCCCCAGATCTCCGAGGGGATACCTGCCCATGAGGTTGCCGAAGTTATTGTAAAGAATGAAATGGTTGTACCCGCATTCATGGAACTTCCGCAGGGCCTTCAGGCAATTCGCCACATAGTCCGCATTGCCGAAGGCGTCGCATTCGAAGAGGACGGCAGGGGCGTTGGCTTTGATAACCTGCCACGCTCCCTCGAGCACTTCGAAATCATGCCCGTCGGTATCAATCTTCAATAGGTTGGCATCCCGCAATTCCGGATGGCTCCCCACGATCTCATCCAAGGGGCGCTTGGACATTTGCGCACCTTCATCCGCCTGCACGATGGAAGCAGTTCCATTCTGTTCCTGGATGGCATACCTGCCGTCTTCGTGGCCGGAAGAACAAATGTCTTCGACGATCGTCACATGCTTGTCCGTGCCCCAGTTTTCACGGAGGAGTTTGTTGAATTTGGGGTTGGGCTCGACGGCCAGGAAGACATCCTCCTCCGACAAGCGGAAGGAGGCGATGGTGTCCCCCACGTTGGCCCCGACATCGATGCAGCTCAAACGTCCATGCTTCTTGTGGATGAACTCGCTCAGCCTACGGGGGAGGCGGTCATAGAAGGGAAACTTGCTGAGATAGATCGGCAGGGAGTGGGACAGCGGAAGCGAGAGTTCCATGCCGTGGACTGTCATCACGCAGGGAGGGTCATCCCAAAGCTTGATGACTCTTTTCCGGACCGACGACCACAGCTTCTTCTGAACCCCTTTGGAAGCGAGCAGTCGCCGGTAGACCATGGAAGCCAATTTCATGAGTTCTCCAATAGGAAGCCCCGGAAGTGATTGAACAGAAGGGTGCAGGAACCGATCGGCATCGGGATCGCTGGATCGGCGCAAGGGCCCATCCCTGGCTAGGAAGAGAGTATCTCTCCCATGAAGCCACGCAATGCCGCCCGGTAGGTCTCCAGATCGTGGCGCTGCATCAGCACCTCCACACCGGCCAGGGCTCGGTCCCGAAGCTCCTGTTCAGGCACGCTGTCGAGGAAATCCAGCATCTCCAGGATCGCTGTCGTCGACAGGTCTCGAAGCTCCCACCCGAAATCACCCACATCGGTGCTCACTTCCCGACTGACGAGAGGCATGAGCCCGCCATTCCCTGAGGCCGCGACGATGCCGCCCGCGCCCCCTTCGGAACAGGAGGCCAGCAGGGTGAAGGCGCACCGGGTCATCAGGTCCCGGAAGGTGTCCCCGTTCAGATCCAGGAACCCGTGAACGCGAATATTCGGGAACTCCGTGAGCTCCCGCTTGTAGCACTCCACGAACCGCGGTTCGCGACTGAGCGGCCCGCAGACGTGCAAGGTCCACTCCGGTCGCTGGACGAACGCTTCCAGGGCCAGATCCAATCCTTTGTGGATCAACCCGGTGCTGCCGAACCAGAGGACTTCCCTGCGAGCCCGAGCGTAGTCCTTATCCCGTGCGATGGCTCGGCCATCCAGGACGGGGTGGAAGAACAGCGGCAAGGGGCACACGGGGCGTGAGGTGCGGTCCCTGTATGTTCGAGCCGCCACCTCATTCCCAACGACCGCCACCCCATCCACGATGCAGGCCAGGGCGGTCAGGTCCAGTTCCTGGAAGCGACCGGACTCGAGGAGCCACTTCCCCCGCTTGTCGCGGACCTCGGCGACCCGACGGAGCGTCGCGAGGTTCTGGACGTGATTGTGGACACCGGGGCTGTAGAGGATCGTCTTCGGGAAGGGTTCCGGTGCTTCCTTGAACAGCTCCAACAGGACTGCTCCCGCGCCCATCACCGCCTGGTACCGGCTCCAATCCAGCTTCCCCGCGAAGTCAAAGTTCACGACATCCACGTCGTAGCCCAGTGCCTTGAAGGCTTCGGCCATCTCGATGGCTTCACGTCCGTTCGTGTGGCGGAGGGAGTCTCCCCGCAGAAAGGGGGACTTGAGGTGGATGAGGAGGGCTCGCCGCCCGAAGGAAGTGCCCATAACGTTCCGGGCCATGGGAGTGTGCCGTTCCCGGAATCGGGCGAGCTCTTTCAGAATTCCCATGCAGTGGCCTCTTCCAATCAATAACTTTACCCTTGAGCCACCATCCCGGTCTCGCCATGAAGGCATTTGCCGGCCAGCCTCTCCGGGAGCTCTGGCATCCTGGGAAGCGATGCCCCGAGGCCGACCGAGGTCCCGGCCCCCTTCCCCGAGGTCCCCGCCCATGACATTCCCCTCCTCCTTCCCCCTGCAGGGCAAGCGCATCTGGGTGACCGGCGGGCACGGCTTCCTGGGCAAGCATGTGGTGGCCGAGCTGGAGCGCCGGGGGGCCACGGTGCTGGCGACCCGCTCCTCGGAGTTGGACCTCATGGATCCCTTCGCGGCGGAACGCTTCCTCAAGCAGGAGCGCCCCGACGGCGTGGCGCATCTGGCCGCCCGGGTGGGGGGCATCGGCGCCAACCGCATGCATCCCGGCTCCTTCTTCTACGCCAACATGGCCATGGGCATGCACCTCATCGAGGCCTGCCGCACCGTGGGCGTGGACAAGCTGATGGTGCTCGGCACCGTGTGCGCCTATCCCAAGTTCTGCCCGGTGCCCTTCCATGAGGACGACCTCTGGAACGGCTACCCCGAGGAGACCAACGCCCCCTACGGCGTGGCGAAGAAAGCCCTGCTCGTGCAGATGCAGGCCTACCGCCAGGAGTACGGCACCCGGGGCATCTTCCTCATCCCCGTGAACCTCTACGGCCCCGGTGACCACCTGGACCTGGAGACCAACCACGTGATCCCGGCCCTCATCCGCAAGTTCCTGGAGGCCCAGGCCCAGGGCCGGCCCACGGTGGAGCTGTGGGGCACCGGCGCCGCCAGCCGGGAGTTCCTCTTCGTGGAGGACGCCGCCCGCGGCATCGCCGAGGGCATGGAGAAGTACGAGGGCGAGGACCCCGTGAACCTGGGGACCGGCGAGGAGATCACCATCCGCGACCTGGCCCTGCTCATCCAACGCCTCACGGGGTTCGAAGGCGAGCTGGTGTTCAATCCCGCCTATCCCGACGGCCAACCCAAGCGGCAGCTGGACACGAGCCGGGCGCGGGATCGCTTCGGCTGGCAGGCCCAGGTGCGCCTGGAGGAGGGCCTGCGCCGCACCGTGGAATGGATGCGCCCCCTGCTCTAAACCTTCTCAGTCCACCTTGCGGTAGTAACCGTCGAAGGCCGTCTTCCAGGTGGCCCCGCCATCGGCGCTCTGCTGCCAGTGCTGACGCACGCGCCCATCCGGCAGCGGCGTCCAGGTGATGCGTTCCAGCTGGCGGGCGCCCTTGGGCGAGGTCTCCCCGCGCAGCACCATGGCGGCGCCTTCGAGCCCCCCTTCCAGATCGAGCACGTGGCCCTGGTCATCCACCCAGGTCTGGTGCCACACCTTCTTCCCCGGAAGGTAGGCATTGAGGCTCGTGCCGCCCCCGCCCTTGGCGCCCTTCCAGTGTTCCTGGAGCACCTTGCCGCCGAGGATGGATTCCACGTGGTTGGTGCCCTGCAGGGTACCGGCGGCATCCCGCACCTCCCAGCGGCCCAGCCAGAAATCGAACTGCCGCTGCTCCGGGGCCGTGTGCACCGGCTGCTGGGCCACGAGGGTGGAAAAGGCGAGCAGGGGCATCAGGTGGCGCATGGGAAAGACCTCGGACCCTCAATCTGGGGCCACCCCGGGCCGGAGGCGACCCTTCGGGGGCGAACCGCGCCAGCCTTCCGGAAGGCGTCCGCCGGAGGGGCGGAGCGGATCCCGGGCGCCGGGGACGCTACACTGGAACTTCGACTTCGAGGACCGCCATGGCGCTCACCCGTGATCAGCTCGTCCGCCGCGCCGCGCAGGAACTGCGCGACGGCTACTACGTGAACCTGGGCATCGGCATCCCCACCATGATCGCGGACGTGATCCCCGAGGGCATGGAGGTGATCCTCCAGAGCGAGAACGGCCTCCTGGGCATCGGCCCCTTCCCCTCCGCGGACGAAGTGGATGCGGACCTCATCAATGCCGGCAAGCAGACCGTCACCGCTGCCAAGGGCGCCAGCTTCTTCAGCAGCTCCGACAGCTTCGCCATGATCCGCGGTGGCCACATCGACCTGAGCATCCTGGGCGCCATGCAGGTGGACATGGAGGGCAACCTCGCCAACTGGATGATCCCCGGCAAGATGGTGAAGGGCATGGGCGGCGCCATGGACCTCGTGGCCGCGGCCAAGCGCGTGGTCGTGGTCATGGAGCACACCAACAAGAACGGCGAGTTCAAGATCCTCCGTAAGTGCAACCTGCCCTTCACGGGCCAGCGCTGCGTGCACCGCATCATCACCGACCTCGCCGTCATCGACGTGGTGCCCGGCCGCGAAGGCCTGCGCCTCGTGGAAGTGGCCCCGGGCGTCACCAAGGAGGAGGTGCAGGCC
>DATFAX010000064.1:0-9131 GCA_035254125.1 Holophagaceae bacterium
CGCACGCTGGTGGAAATGACGTTGATGATGCGGCCGTACTTGGCCTTCACCATGCCGGGCAGCAGGAGCTGCACGAGGAGGTGGGGGGCCATGAGCAGGCGGCCGAAGGCCACGGCGAAATCATCCTCCGTGGCCTGCAGGATGGGGCCGCCGGGAGGGCCGCCGGCGTTGTTCACTAGGATGGTCACGGGGCCGTGGACGGCGAGGAATTCCTCCACCTGGATCTTCAGGTCGGTCCGGTTCTCGAGGTCGGCCACGAGGACGTGGACCTGGGGCGCGCCGGCCGCCTTGAGCACCTCGCGCAGCTCTTCGAGCTTGGCTTCGGAACGGGCCACCACGGTGACCGCAGCGCCCTTGGCCGCCAGGGCCAGGGCCGCGGCGCGGCCGATGCCGGCGCTGGCGCCGGTGACCAGGGCGTGCTGCCCCAAGAGATCGTGATCATGCACCATAGGTGCCTCCCCCCAAGCGTGAACGGACTTCCCAAAGCATGGGGAAGAAACGGTGTTCGGTGCGGCTCTTGAGATACATGACACCGGGATCCTTGAAGGCATCCTGGCCGCTCATCTTCATTTGGTCCGTGTGCTGCACGCCGGTGCCGGGCTTGAAACCGATCATGCGCTCCGCCATCAGGTAGTGGCGGTTGCGCCAAATGCGGAAGGCCTCGTCGTACTCGATCATGGCTTCGGCCAGCTGGTGCAGGTCGAGCTGGCGCTCGTTCGAGTAGACCTCCACGAGGGCCTTGAACTGTTGTTCCTTTTCGGCGACTTCGAAGCCGCGGCTCCGGAGCAGATCAAGGAATCCATCCCAGATGCTCGCATCGTGCAGGGCCTCCTTGAGCAGCCCCGTGTTGGCGGGGTCGCCAGGGTAGAGCTGGAGGTAGCGCTCATCCTTCATGCCCGAATAGAACTCCAGGGCCCGGAATTGGGCGCTCTGGAGGCCCGAGGCGGGCTTGAGGAAATCCCTGAACTCCAGAAACTTCGCGGGGCTCATGGTCTCCATCACATGCATCTGCTGGATGAGCACGCGGGTGATCTCGATGCAGCGGCGCATGAGCCAGTAGGCGGGGCCCGCCTGGCCTCGCTGCAGATGGCCGATGGTGGCGCGGGCCTCATGCAGCAGGAGCTTGAACCAGAGCTCATAGACCTGATGGACGATGATGAACTGCATCTCGTCGTGGGCCTCGGGCTCACTGAGGGGCTTCTGCAGGTTCAACAGGCCATGGATCTGCAGGTAGCTTTCGTAGGAAGGCTGGGAGGTGGACATGCCAACAGTTTAGTGTGCCTCGCCTGAAATACCCGGTCACAGATTGAGGAGGCTCGGCACACTTCCATCGGGGCATGGCCCCTCTGGCTCGAACCCAAGCTGAGCTTGGGTTCGCTGTCACCCCCTTGGGGGTACTGCCATACCCCCAAACCCCCGCCACGTGGTGCCAACAAGGCCCTGCGAATGCTTGGGCTTTTCCAAGGGGGCACCACTGGCGAGAGTCCGGCGGGCCGGTCCCCGCGTATATTCTTCAGCCCACCACCTGGTTGCGGCCCCGCTCCTTGGCCTCATAGAGCTTGGCATCGGCCCGGGCCAGGAGGCTGGGGACCTCATCGGAGTCCGCATCCAGCACGGCGATGCCCACGCTCACCGTGACTACCTTCTGCTCCGGCAGGCCGGGCACATCTTCGGACTCCATGCTGGCGCGGATGCGCTCGGCCAGGAGCCGGGCTCCCTCGAGATCGGTGCGGGGGCAGAGCACCAGGAATTCTTCGCCACCCATGCGGGCGAGGCGATCCACCTTCCGGAGGGCGAAGCTCATGCGCTGGGCGGCCACGCCGAGCACCTGATCTCCAGCCGGGTGGCCGAAGGCATCGTTGATGTGCTTGAAGCGATCCAGATCCAGGGCCAGCACGGTGAGCGGCAGGCCGTAACGTCGGGACTGCTCCACTTCGTGTTCCAGGAGGTCCAGCATGTGCCGCCGGTTGTAGAGGCCCGTGAGGGGGTCCCGGATGGCTTGTTGGTACAGGAGGGCGTGGCTGCGTTCGAGACCCATCACCCGGGCCAGCTCATCGAAGGCGATGTCGAAGAGGCGCTGCTGCTCCTCCCAGGTTTCCTCCTCCAGGAGCAGGGCCACGGCGCCCAAGCTGGTGTGGCCCCTCAATCCAATGCTCTGGGAGGCCATCAGGGGCCGGCGCAATTGAAGGCCGCGCTCCTCGGCGCCATCGGCCTCCACCCAGGTGATGGGTGGGGGGGCATCCAATTGAAGGGTGTCCTGCAGGCGGGTCTCCAGCTCCGCGCGGCGGGCCGGCGGCGCGCAAGGGCCGTGGACCCCCACGGCCTTGATCTGATCGCCTTCCAGGTAGGCCATGGCCACGGCCCCAGGCAGGATCAGCTCCTGCACGATGCCGAGGAAGCCCTCGGCGAGGCTGCGGGAGTTGTGCTCCGCCGTGTAAAGGGTGCTCACGGCATTGCGCATGGCGCTCTCGAGCAGCCGCTGTTCCAGGGCCCGGCCCAGGTGCCGCTGGATGGATTCGATCGTGAAGTTATCCTCGGCCACCTTGGGGATCAGCCCTTCGGTGCGGGGCCGGCGGGGCGATTCGGCGAGGTGCTCGGCGGCGGCCACCACGCTGTTCATCTCGCGGCCCTTCACAAGGAAGCGATCCGCGCCGCAGGTGCGGGCCCAGAAGCGGCTCAGGCAGCCGCCCTGGGCGGTGAGGAGGATCACGGGCAGGTGCCGCGTGGCCCGGTCGTCCTTGAGGAGGCGGCAGAGCTGATACCCGTCGAGCATGGGCATCTGGCAATCGCTGACGACGATGTCGGGCATGTTGCTGGAGATGAGGATCAGGGCCTCGGCTCCGTTCTTGGCTTCGGTGATCTGATGGCCCGCGTGCTGGAAGAGGTAGCGCAACAGGGCCAGCTGGATGGGATTGTCATCCACCAGCAGCACCTGGAGGCCCTTGGGCGCGCGTTCGCTCATGGGCCCATTATCGGCCCGAAATTGCCCAGCCTTGATTTTCCTTGTCTGGGCTTGTCAGGTTCGGAAACGGGATACTGGGAGCATGGATGCACCTCTCTTCTTGAGCCTGGCCCGGGATCGGGCCCGCACGCACGGGGACCTCGGATTGGAGGGGGCCTGGGCCAGCGGCCGGGCCCTGGGCCTGGCCTGGCGCAAAGAGGGCTGGGTGTTCCTGCTGCAGCCCCGGCCGGAGCTCTGGCTCCTGCCCACGGCCCACCCGGCCTGGAAGCGGCTCGAATCCGAGGCCGCCAAGGACAGCGGCCGCGCCTGGGGGGCCTGGCTCAAGGGCGCCCGGCTGCGGGAGGTCCTGGGGGATCCGCGGGAGCGCTGGCTGGGGCTGGTCTTCCAGCGCCGGGCCATCACGGGGCGCCTGGAGACGGTGCGCCTGGCCTTCCAGGCCATCCCTGGCCGGGCGGGCCTGCGGCTGGATGGGGTGGATGTCCAGGCCGGACGCCTGGGACTCGGCGTTCCTTTCCCGGCGGCGGCCCCGGAGCCCGGCGAGGATCCCCCGCCCCTGCGGCGGTGGCGGGAGACCTGGGGGGAACGCCTGGAGGCGGCCCTGCAGGGTCTCGTGCCGGAGGTGATGGAAGGGGAGGGAACCCTGGCGGAGCGCCACGGGCAGTGGTCCCAGCGCCGGGCCCAGGAACTGATCCTCGGCCCGGTGGAGGCCGCCCGACGCCGGGTGCTGGACCAGGAGGGCAAGCGGCTGGAGAAGCTGGCCGCCGTGATCGCTGAGGATCGCCTCCGGCACGAGGCGGGGCAGGCCATCCGCGCCCAGGCGGCCCGCCTCTCGGGGGAGCTGTGGCGCCTGAAGGGCGCCACGGGGACCGTGGAGCTGCTGGATGGTTCCCGGGTGGTGCTCCCCGTGGGGGACAGCGCCGAGGCTGCGGCCCAGCGCTGGTTCCAGCAGGCCAAGAAGGCCGAGCGGGGCCTGCAGCGGGTGGCGGAACTGGAAGGGGAGCTCGCCCGGGGCCGCGCCCAGCACGCACGGAAGGTGGCCGCGTTCGAAGCGGGTGAGGAAACGCCCGCTCCGGTGAAAATGAAGGGCCAGGCCAAGGAGAAGAAGCAGGTGAAGGAATCGGCGGGGAGTGGCAAGCGGGCGGACGGCAAGGGCAAGGCCTTCCGCAGCGTGATGATTGACGGCTTCGAGGTGCTCATCGGCAAGGGCGACGCCGAGAACGACCAGCTCACCTTCAAGGTGGCCGACAACCTGGACGTGTGGCTCCACGTGGCCTCGCACCCCGGCAGCCACGTCGTCATCCGCAATCCCGACAAGCTCAGCGAGCTGCCGCGCGAGGTCGTGGAGCGCGCCGCCGAGCTCGCCGCCTTCCACTCCAAGGCCAAGGACGGCGGCAAGGTGGAAGTGCACGTGGCCCGCATCGCCGACATCAGCAAGCCCAAGGGCTTCGCCCCCGGGAAGGTGATCCTTAAAAAGTGGACGGGCGTTCGGGTGTATCCCAAGCCGTAGTCAATCCCGGAGCCGGTGGCCAGGCCTGGGGTACGGTGTCTCGCGTATCGCCAGAGGCGATACCGAGAAGAAGTGGACGGGCGTTCGGGTATACCCCAAGCCCTGAGGACCTACTCCGCCTTCACGGGCGACGTCTTCAGGCCCGCCTTCTTGAGCTTCGCCGCGGGCTTGTCGAGGTCGGCCTTCTCCGCGGGCTTGGCGAGGCGCACCTTGTAGAGCCCCCCCTCCTTCACGGTGGTGGTGGGGAAGCCGGCGGCCTTGGCCTTTTCGGCCACCCGCTTGGCTTCGGCGGCGTCCTTGGTCGCCACGAGCTGGAGAGTCCACTTCTCGGGTTCCGGCTTGGCTTCGGGCTTGGGTTCCACCTTCGCCTCGGCCTTGGGAGGCTCGATGCGGGTGTCGGCGTCCGCGGCTTCCAGGGCCTTGAGCTGGTCCGTGAGGCTCTCGGGCAGCTCCTTGAGCTCCTCATCCAGGCTCTTGGCCTTGGGCCCCTTGAGGGCAGCGCCCTGCTTGCCCACCTGCACCCCCAGCACGAAGGCGAGGGCGAGGAGCCCCGCGGCCATCATGGCGACCCAGGTGACGCTCCGGGGGTCGAGGGTGAGCTTGTCGCGGTTGGACACGCTCCTAGGGTGCCACAACGGCGTCCAGCCGGAGGGCGTACTGGGGGCCGAAGCTGGCGGGGCCGGTGACGAGCACGCGGGGGCTGGCTTCCAGGAGCGCGGCACCGACGAGCTGGCCGCCGCAGCCGCAGAACTCGCCCCAGAGGGCCTTGGGCGTGACGGGGGCCGGCAGGTCGGGCCGGTTCCAGAGGGGACGCTCCGCCGCATCCAGGCGCCGCTCGCCGCTGGCGCCGCTGATCCAGCGGGTGGGTGGGCCGTCCAGCACCTCGGCCACGGCGGTGGCAAGGCAGGCGGCGCGATCCCCCCGCTCCGTGTCCGGAGCCAAGCAGGCCAAGCCTCCGATGCGGGCACGGATGCGGGCGCCGCGGGCGCGGGCATCGTCCTCGCGTTCCAGAAGGAAGGCCTGGGCCCCTTCGCCCACGAGCATGCCGCCGCCCTGCATGGGGGTGGGGTCCCCGTGGCGCGCCGTCATGCGGGCGCCCTGGAGCACGTGGGTGAGCAGGGGGAAGAGCGAATCCAAGCCGAGGACGAGGACGGCATCGCAGCGGCCGGTACGGAGCCAGCGCTGGGCCTGCTCCAGGGCCTCGAAGGCGGCCACTTCGCGCTCCAGGAGGGTGGCGCTGGGGCCCTTGAGGCCGAAGGTGACGGCCACGTAGCCGCTGGGTGCGTTGGCCACGCAGTTGGGGAAGAGCAGGGGGCTGGCGGCCTCGGGGCCGCGGTCCAGGTAAGGCCGGTAGAAGGCCTCGCTGGCCTCGCTGCCGCCGCTGAGGGTGCCTGCCGCGAGGCCGATGCGCTCCCCGCCGAAGGCCTTGGGGTCCAGGCCCGCATCGGCGAAGGCCTGGGCGGCGGCCACCCAGGTGTAGCGGCTCGCGCGATCCAGGCGCCGCAACTGCATGGGGGGGATGATGCCGGCGGGCTTGAAGTCGGGGCACATGGCGGCGCGGCCGATGCCGAACTCCGGGGCCAGCTCCCGGAAGCAGGGTACGCCTGAGGCCAGGCTGGCCCGGGCGGCCTCGGGGCCATCCCCGCAGGGCAGCACGAGGCCCAGGCCCGTGATGACGACCGAGGGACTCACTTCCCCTCCCAACGCCCGAGGGCCAGGCTCACGTTGTTGCCGCCAAAGGCGAAGGCGTTCACCAGCGCCACGCGGATCTCCCGTTCCTTCGCCACCAGGGGCGTGCAGTCCAGGTCGCACTCGGGATCCGGATCCACCAGGCGCAGGGTGGGGCTCACCACCTGGTCCCGCAAAGCGAGCACGGCCACGGCGGCGCCGATGGCCCCGGAAGCCCCCAGGGTGTGGCCGAACTGGCTCTTGGTGCTCGTGACGGACACGCGGTCCGCGGCCTCCCCCAGCACGCGGCGGATGGCGCGGCACTCGGCGCCGTCGTTGGCCGGCGTCGCCGTGGCGTGGGCGCAGACGAGGTCCACCCGGGCGGGATCCACCTGGGCCGTCCGCAGGGCCATGGCCATGGCGCGCCAGGCGCCCTCGCCCTCGGGGTGGGGGGCCGTGGGGTGGTGGGCGTCCATGGAGGCGCCGTAGCCGAGGACTTCGGCCAGGATCTCCGCACCCCGGGCGCGGGCCTCCTCAAGGGGTTCCAGGATCAATTGCACGCCGCCCTCGCCCAGGTTCAGGCCGGCGCGGTCCCGGGAGAAGGGGCGGCACTTGGCGGCGTCCACGGCCTTGAGGCTGGAGAAGCCGCTCCAGGTCATCCGGCAGAGGTTCTCGGCGCCGCCAGCCACGGCGAGGTCCAGCTCCCCGGCCTGGATGCGCTCCAGGGCCTGACCCAGGCCCAGGAGGCTGCTGGAGCAGGCGTTCATCACCGTGCTCCGGGCCCCGGTGGCGAGGATCCGGGCCGCGAGGGCGTCCGTCACGGTATTGGGGGTGTTGTAGGCGATGCGGGCGGCCTTGGGGCGGCGGCCGGCCTTCAGCTCATCCAGGAAGCGCTCGGCGCCGGGCAGGCTGGAGGTTCCGGCCCCCTGGAAGACGCCCATGCGCCGGGGCTCCTGGGAGGGGCTCCAGCCGTCCAGGGCCTCCTCCAGGGCCCGGAGGGCCAGGGTTTCGCAAAAACTGTTGGGGGAGGGGTCGGGCACCTCCACTTCGCCACCGATCTGGGCGGGCTCCAGGGGCAGGTGCAGCTTGGTGAGGGGGCCCAGGCCGTCCCGACCTTCGAGCATCCCGGCCCAGGTGGCTTCCCGGGTGGGGGCGATGCTGGAGACGAAGCCGAGACCGGTGATGACGACGCGCCTCACGGCCCCACCTTTTTGACCATGAGCTGGGCGGTGCAGAGGGTGCGCCCCTCGCAGGTGACGGTGCCCGCCACCTTCATCATCCCGGCGAAGGAACCCTCGGAGCGCACCTCCAGCCGCAGCCGGTCCCCGGGGAAGGCCGGGGCCTTGAATCGGGCGTCCTGGACGCCGGCGAGGAAGATGGCCTTCCCCTCGAGGCTCCCGGCCTCCAGGAAGCCCCCGGCCTGGGCCAGCATTTCAATCATGAGGACGCCGGGGACCAGGGGCCGGCCCTCGAAATGCCCCTGGAGGATGGGATCCCCGTAGCTCACGAGCTTCTCCGCCACCACCCGGACCCCGGGCTCCCGCTCCAGGACGCGGTCCACGAGCAGGAAGGGGTGCCGATGGGGCAGGTGGGCCTGGATGGCGTCCGTCACGGAGTTCCCCTTCGGTTACTTGGACACGCTCCTAGGGCCTCAGGCCGGGCGATGCCCGGCGATGTAGGTGGCCAGGGCCTCCACGGACTTGAAGGCCTGCATGCCGGCGGCTTCGTCCTCGATCTTCACGCCGAAGGTCTGCTCGATGCCCAGGACCAGCTCCAGGGCGTCGATGCTGTCCAGGCCGAGGCCCTCACCGAAGAGGGGGGCCTGATCGTCGATGTCCGCCGGGGCCATGCCCTCCAGCTTCAGGCGCTGGATGATCATTTCTTTTACTTCGAGCTTCAGGTCGGACATGGGCTGCCTTGAGGAAGCCCCCATTGTAGCCCGGCCCCGGGGGCGGACGCCCGGGGCCTTCCTGGACAGGCCCCGGCCGGGCCGGGCCGGACGGCGGTCACTCCCGCCGAACATGGGGGCGCCAATTCCAGCCCAGTACCCTAATATGAGGGGTTGGGGTCCGACCATGAATCCTGCTGCTCCCTTCCTTCCCGTGCTCATCCTGATCGCCCTGGCCTGCGTGGTCGCGGCGGCGATCCTGGCGTTGTCCGGGTGGATCCTGCCCAAGCTCAAGCCCAACAATCCCCAGGCGGCCAAGCTGGAGCCCTACGAGTGCGGCGTGCCCCCCGTTCAGGAGGGCGCCCGGCACCGCTACAGCGTGAAGTTCTACCTGGTGGCCATGCTCTTCATCCTGTTCGACGTGGAAGCGGCCTTCCTGCTGCCCTGGGCGGTGACCTTCAAGGCCCACCCGTGGACCTTCTGGGCGATGCTCAGCTTCATGGCCACCCTGCTGGTGGGCTTCATCTACGCCTGGGGCAAGGGTGCCCTGGATTGGGAACGATAGGCCGGGGGATCCGAAGATGTCTGAGATGAACCTCCAAGAGGCCGTCGTCACCACCCGCCTGGACGCGGTGGTGAACTGGGGCCGCAAGAACAGCCTCTGGCCGCTGCCCTTCGGCACCGCCTGTTGCGCCATCGAGTTCATGAGCGTGATGGCCTCCAAGTACGACATGAGCCGCTTCGGCGCCGAGGCCATGCGCTTCAGCCCCCGTCAGAGCGACATGATGCTGGTGCTCGGAACCGTCACCAACAAGATGGCCCCCGTGCTCCGCACCATTTACGCCCAGATGGCCGAGCCCAAGTGGGTCATCAGCGTGGGCGTGTGCGCCAGCTCCGGCGGCATGTACCGCACCTACGCCACCTTGCAGGGCATCGACCGCATCATCCCCGTGGACGTCTATGTGCCCGGCTGCCCGCCCCGGCCCGAGAGCATGCTCTACGGCGTGATGAAGTTGCAGGAGAAGATCGAGAAGGAAGGCCTCGGCATGCGGAAGGACCACATCCGCCGCTTCTACGAGAGCCTCGAGCGTCAAAAGGAGCTGGAG
>DATFAX010000065.1:0-13123 GCA_035254125.1 Holophagaceae bacterium
GAGCCGGGCCCCCCAAGGAGACGACCATGGCCCATGAAGCCAAGAACTACGATCACCTCAAGGGCGGCGCGCTCAAGGGCCTGTCCGATTCCCAGCTCGACCAGCACTTCACCCTCTACAAGGGCTACATCACCAAGCTGAACGAGATCGAGGAGAAGCTGGCCTCCATCGACAACACCAAGCCCAACTACTCCTTCAACGAGTACAGCGAGCTGAAGCGCCGCGAGTGCGTGGCCTTCAACGGCTCCTTCCTCCACGAGATGTACTTCGAGAACCTCGGCGCCGACGCCACCATCAGCGCCGGCCTCCAGAAGGCCCTCGAGGCCGCCGGCGGCAAGGACAAGGTCCTGGCCGACCTCAAGGCCTGCGCCATGGGCGGTCCCGGCTGGGCCCTGCTCACCCGCAACCGCCGCGACGGCAAACTGCACACCTACTTCGTGGCCGAGCACCACATCGGCCTGCCCATGGATCAGGACCTCCTGATCGTGCTCGACTCTTGGGAGCACGCGTTCATGGTCGATTACGGCATCAAGCGCCCCGACTACCTCGGCGCCTTCATGGAAAACATCAAGTGGTCCGAGGTCTCCAAGCGCTTCGGCGCCTGAGGCAGGGGCGCTTGATCGGCTGACGCCGACCTCGCGTGCCCAAGGTGAGGCCCCCGAAAGGGGGCCTTCCTTGTGTTGGGGGTCGCCCACCCTCCGATCGGCGCACCTCAGGCCATCTTCGTGAGCATGGCCATGGACTTCTTCAAGCTCACCCGCATGCGCTCGAAGGCGTGGATCAGCAGGCCGATCTCATCCTCCCGGTCGGACTCCAGTTTCAGCTCCACGTTGCCCATGCTGATCTCCCCCGCCTGCATGGTGAGTTGGGTGAGGGGGCCGATCACCTCCACCCGCAAGTAGGCCACGGCGGCGATGAAGCTGCCGATGAAGACCACGGCCGTGAGCCCCAGCAGCCACAGCAGCGCTGAGCGTTCATTGGCCACCTGGTCGGTGATGTCGTTGAGGGTCACCACCACCCCCACCTGCTTGCCGGCGGCATCTTTCAGGGGGAACGCCCCCTTGGCGAAGGTTCGCCCCTCGCTCCCCAAGGTGCCCAGGTACCCAGGGGCCTTGGTGGCGTGGAGGTCCTGCTCCGAGACAAGGGCCGAGGCCGTCCTGGACTTGTCGAAGGTGGAGCTGACCATGGTGAAGCCCTTGAGCTCGTCCCAGGCGTCGGCCCGACCCGCGGCCTTCTGGGCCTTGCGGTACTGCCCCTCATCCAGGTACTGCTTGTTCACCAGCACCATGACGTCAACGCCGGTCTCCCGTTTCACGAGCTGGTCGAAGTGATCGATCTCCTCACCGAACTCGAGGTAGCCTGCCACGTTCCCGTTGTGGATGTACGGGGTCACCACCCGCAGGGCGAAGGCGGTCTTGCCCAGTTCGATGCCGCTGATGGTGCGCCCGGCGGCACGGGCCTGCTGGAAAGTCTCGCGCTGGATGACGTCACCGAAGTTTCCCGGATCATGGGCCCGCAGGTAGCAGGTGCCGTCACGATCGATGAAGTAGAGGTGGGTGATGCCATACCGCGCCTTGTTCGAGCGGTAGGTCTCCTGGACCAGGTTGAGCAACTTCGCGCGGTCGCCATGATCCGCGAAGGCCTGCCGAACGGATTCATTGGTGGCGAAGCTGTCCATGGCCGCCGCCAGCATCTTCGCATCGCCCTGGAGCACCAGATTGTAGACGCCCTGGGACCGCTCCACGGCCCGCCGGGAGGTGAGGATCCGGTCATTGCGGGCGGAGAAGTAGAGGATGCCCCCATACACGGCCACCATCAGCAGTTCCAGGATGAGGATGCCCCCCAGCATCTTGAAACGGATGCTCCGCTTGAACATACCGATGTCCATGTCCTGCCTCCCTGGGCCGAGGTGCTCAGCCGGTGATGATGCGTGCGTCCTGCACGAACGACTTCTGATCTGCGGGGTCATCGATCTCTGCGGCCAGGAGCGCCACGAAGGGCCGGACCCCCTGCGTCCTCGCGACGGCGTCCGCCGACCACTTGGCGTGATAGCGGGTGTAGATGAGGTCACCGATGGGGCCGATCCGACGGAGGAAGGCCTCCTTCAGCGCCTCCCCCACGCCCGGGGGCAGGGCCTCCAGGGGAGCCGCGGCCGGCTTCAGGGCTCCCGCCGACACGGCCGGAAGCTCGGGATCACGGATCTCTCCGGGGAGCTCCACCTTCTCCAGGCGATGGATGGCCTGGACGAGGCCAAGATTCACCAGCGGCGCGTTGGCCGTGGCCGCACAGAGGGCGAGCACGGCACCACGGGAGAAGGGACGTAGCAGCAATCGGCCCCCGGCGTAGCGGAGGTCCAGCCCCCCCTTGGTCCCCGCCAATGCCTGCTGGACGAGGAAATCCTCCGAGAGCAGGCGGGCGACCCGCTGCAGGTCCTGGGCTCCATAGGCGGCCGGGAAGCTGGACGCCAGCACGGTACCCCGGGCGTCGCAGGTGAGGGCCCCCACCACACCGGGCAATTGGAGGATCTGCTCATGGATCTCGTGCAGGGCGATCATCGGGAGGCCTTCCGGGCCAGGAGGGCCCGTTTGATCCCCGCTTCCGCATCCTCGGGGCCCACCTCGGGGGAGAGCCCCACCGCGAGGTAGGCGCCCTTGGATTTGAAGAGCAGCAGCTTTCCGGGTTCCGCGTGGGTGGCCGCCGCCTGGAGCTCCCCCAGTTGGAGGGCCGCCCCGATGGGGCCCGCGATCTGGGTGATCAGATAGAAACCCTTGGCCGCCAAGGCCTCACCGCCGGGTCCCACCTCGCCGCGAAGGGCTCCGTCCAGCCCCATGAGCGCCGCCTGGGCCACCCCGGGCACCGCCCCGATGGTGTGCAGGATCTCCTGGACCCGATCCACGGGCGCCGGTTCCGGTCGCCGGACCTCCGCCGCCCCGGAGAGGCGGGATTCATCCAGCCACTGATGGGCCGCGAGCAGGAGGTGCTCCCGATGCTTCTGGATGGAGGTGCGCAGGCTCGTCACGTTGGGATGCAGGTGGAAGCTACCCCCCGGCCAACTCAGGATGCGGTTGAACGCCGCTTCCCCGGTGTGGCCGCCCGCTTCGGCGTGGATGATCTCCCCATCCTGGAAGAAAATCTGGCCTTCCTGCTCCAGGTACACCACGAGGATGGAACCTGAGAACCGGTTCTGCCCCTCCAGCTGGATCACGTCGGGCAGCGTGAGGTTCGAGACGGAACCGGCGAATCCGGAGGAGGAGTCCATCCGCTCCAGGTCTGCCAAGGCCACGGCCAGATCCGTTCCCATGGTCGGCAGGGAGGGAAGATCATCCTGAGCCAGTTGCACCATGGAGCACCCTTGGGGAGCGAGTCAGAGAGCGGGGTGGATCTGAAGCCGATAACGGGTGGGAGATCCTCCCAGTGGAATTGTCCGCCAAGACCGGAGCATCTCCATGGGCCGCAGGCCCCTTCGTGCCATCGGTCACCGCAGCCCACCACGTCGATGTGACGCTGCGGATTCCCGGGTGCAACGCGATCGCCCACGGCGCCTGAATTCCCATGCCCAGCGATGCGGCCTTCCGGCGCCCACGACCCCCGCGACAAGAGGTTTCGGACGGCCCGGCATGGCGTCCGCCGCCAGGTCGTGGTGTCGTGGAGGGGAATCCCCCCTGGATCCCCCGCCGCCATGCCCTCGCCCCCCTTCGCTCCAGTCGTCCTGTATCTCGCGGCTCTGACCGCGGCCCTCTGGCTGATGAACCAGGCCCGCCGTTCCTTCTGGCTCCTGTCCCTGGTCGCCCTGCCCGGGACCTTCTGCCACGAGCTGTGCCATTGGGGGATCGGCAAGCTGCTCCGTGCCGAGCCCGTGCGGTTCACGGTGCTGCCCCGACGTCAGGGGGGCGGCTACATCCTCGGGGCTGTCACCTTTGCCAACCTGCGCTGGTACAACGCCTTCTTCGTGGGCTTGGCCCCGCTGCTCCTGCTGCCCCTGGCCTATGCCCTCTTCCGCTGGCGGCTCGGCGCCCACCCGGCGCTGGCGTGGCCCGAGGCGGCCATGGTGTTCCTGCTGGCCAACCTCGTCTTTGGATCCCTCCCCTCCGGCCAGGACCTCCGGATCGCGGCCCGATCCCCCATCGGTTGGCTGCTCCTGGCCGCCGGGCTGACCTGGGGGGGCATGCGCCTCCGGGAGCGGAACCCCGGGCGGCCCGCTCCGGCTCGGACCTCCGCCCGCTGAGGATCCTGGCCGGGGTCGCCGCCCTCCCCGCTGGACTTCCCCCGCCCTTGGGCGGAAACTGGAGCTTCGACGATTCGCGGGCCTATTACCCCATCTGATGAGGGTTCTTACGGCCAGACTTCAAATCCAATGACGATTCTTCGTTCCGGAGGCCTCTCATGAGCCAACCCAAGACCTGGACCGCTGCCGAGATCCTGAAGGCCCTCGACTTGCAGGCCGTGAACAGCGGCGTGTCCGACGGCGCCACCTTCCTGAAGGCCCAGGGCCCGGAGCTGGAGTCCTTCAACCCCGCCACGGGCGAGCTCATCGCCAAGCTCGTGCAGGGCAACGACGCCGACTACGAGCAGGTGATGGCCGCCTCCGTGAAGGCCTTCGAGAAGCTCCGCACGATGCCCGCCCCGGCCCGCGGTGAGATCGTGCGCCAGCTGGGCGACGAGTTCCGCAAGCACAAGGAGCCCCTGGGCGCCCTCATCAGCCTTGAGATGGGGAAGATCTACTCCGAAGGCCTCGGCGAGGTGCAGGAGATGATCGACATCTGCGACTTCGCCGTGGGCCTCAGCCGCCAGCTCTACGGCCTGTCCATGCACTCCGAGCGCCCGGGCCACCGCATGTACGAGCAGTGGCACCCCCTGGGCCCCGTGGCCGTGATCACCGCCTTCAACTTCCCCATGGCCGTGTGGGCCTGGAACGCCATGCTGGCCATGGTCTGCGGCGACACCACCTTGTGGAAGCCCTCCTCCAAGGTGCCCCTCTGCGCCGTGGCCGTGCAGAAGATCGTGGACCGCGTGATGGCCCGCCACGGCATGCCCGGCGTCTTCACCCTCATCGTGGGCCGCGGCAAGGACGTGGGTGAGCGCATCAACCACGACAAGCGCATCCCCCTCGTGAGCTTCACCGGCTCCGTACGCATGGGCCGCCACGTGGGCGAAGCCTGCGCCAAGCGCTTCGGCCGCAGCCTCCTGGAGCTGGGTGGCAACAACGGCATCATCGTGATGGACGACGCCAACCTCGACCTGGCCTTGCGCGCCGTGGCCTTCGGCGCCGCCGGCACCGCCGGCCAGCGCTGCACCACGACCCGCCGCCTCTTCCTCCAGAAGGGGATCGCCGCGGGCTTCGTGGAGAAGCTCAAGAAGGCCTACGCCTCCCTGCCCCTCGGCAACCCGCTCGAGACCGGCGTCCTGGTCGGTCCCCTCATCGACGAGCAGGCCGTGAAGGACTACGAGCACGCCATCAGCGAAGCCCTCCGCGAGGGCGGCGAAGTGGTGTACGGCGGCAAGCGCGTGGAGGGCAAGGGCAACTACGTGATGCCCACCCTCATCAAGGCCCAGAAGCAGCTCGACATCAGCTGCGAGGAGACCTTCGCCCCCATCCTCTACATCTTCGAGTTCGAGAAGCTGGAAGACGCCATGGCCCAGCACAACGCCGTGGCCCAGGGCCTCAGCTCCGCCATCTTCACCACCAACATCCACCACTCGGAGTTCTTCCTCTCCGCGGCGGGCAGCGACTGCGGCATCGCCAACGTGAACATCGGCACCTCCGGCGCCGAGATCGGCGGGGCCTTCGGCGGTGAGAAGGAGACCGGCGGCGGCCGCGAGTCCGGCTCCGACAGCTGGAAGGTCTACATGCGTCGCCAGACCTGCACCATCAACTACTCCACGAACCTCCCCCTGGCCCAGGGCGTGAAGTTCGACATCTGACCTCCACTAGGCCCCCACGCAACGAAGCGCCCCTCGGGGCGCTTCGTCGTTCCAAGGAGCGATGGGATCAGAAGCGGACGCCGCCGTAGAGACCGATCTGCGACGTGGGGGCGCCGAGGCGGGGCAGGTCGTCGGGGGTGGCGGTGGCGGGGTCGAAGGACTTGCTGCTGAGGGGGAAGGCGAGATCCAGGCCCACGAAGGGCTTGGCGGCGGCGGAAGTCTGGAAGGTCCAACCCGCGTTGGCGCGAACCCAGCCGCGGCCCCAGGTATCGGAATAGTTGCCGGCACCCGCGGAGGTGGCATCCACTTCCAGCTTCTCGCTGCGGTACTCGAGGCCGAGGCCCAGGTCCATGGGCAGCTGCCAATGGAACATGCCGCCCAGGGCCCAGTAGCTGTTCTTGTACTTCACACCCACGGGGCCGTAGGCACCGTCATAGTCGCCACTGCTCTGGAAGCGGTAGCTGCCGTTCACCTGCAGGGCAGTGGTGCCGAACTTGGCGACGTCCCGGCCGAAGCGGAGGGCGAAGCCCGTCTGGTCCTTGGGCTGAGTGGAGGTGGAGCCGCTGCTGATCTCCTTGAACTTCACCTTGTCGATGAGCAGGCCCGCCTCGAAGGGGGTGTCACCGGCGAGAACGGGGGCGACCGCGAGGGCCAGCAGGGCGAGCGTCGTGCGCATGATCGTTCCTTTTAGGAAAGGGATGGAAGGGAGCCCATGGGGATGGGTTGGATAAGAATACAAATTTTTTAAATTGATGCCTTATTTTTCTTATTTAAACCTTTTGATAAAAGGCTCGGATGGCTTCGACTCAATGCGGATCCTCCCGGGTGTGGCCCTCGGGGGCAATCCCCGGGCGACCTCTCCCCCCAGGGGCCAAAGGCCACCCCCCGGGGGCTACGCGTCACTGGGATCCCGCTTCGAAGCGGGATCCTTGAGCATCCTTCCCGGAGTCCCCATGCGCCCCTCCCTTCGTGCCTCCCTCCTGGCCCTGCTGCCGACCCTCCTGGTCGCCCAGCAGCCCGCCCCGCCGGCCGCGGCGCCCGCACCTTTGGCGGCCCCCAAGCCCCCCACCTACCCCGCCGGCGTCCCGGGCCAGCTCATGAGGGCCATCGCCGAACAGGGTCATCAGCTGGCCGACCTGCAGGAGTTGGTGGACACCATCGGCCCCCGCCTCACGGGCAGCGAGCGCATGCGGAAGGCCCACGCCTGGGCCCAGGGCAAGCTCACCCAGATGGGCGCCGCCAACGTGCATGAGGAGGCCTGGGAGTTCGGCCTGCCCTGGACCCGCGGCGTGGACCACGCCCGGCTCCTGACCCACAACCAGATGCCGCTGATGATCGCCCACAACGCCTTCACCCCCGGCATCGAGAAGCCCACCGTGGGCGAGGTGATGGAGCCCGCCGACTTCCGCATGGAGACCCTGCAGGGCCTCAAGGGTCAGCTCAAGGGCAAGATCCTTCTGCGCAGCATGGGCGTCCGCCCCGCCCCCGGCGCGCCGCGGCCCACGGGCATGCCCAACATGCGCGACCAGGAGGCCATCGCCCAGTTCCTGAAAGACGAGGGCGTGCTCGCCATCTTCACCATGAGCAACAAGAACTACGGCCTCCTCACCACCGGCGGTCGCGCCGTGAAGGAGCCCACCAAGGCCTCCGTGCCCACGGCCACCCTCACCCAGGAGGGCTTCAAGCAACTGCAGCGTCTGATCGCCCGCAAGGAGCCCGTGAAGGTGGAGCTCCAGCTGGGCGGCAAGCTCGGTAAGGCCCCCGTGAAGGACTACAACGTGATTGGCGAGCTCCGCGGCAGCGAGAAACCCGAGGAGGTCGTCATCATCGGCGCCCACATGGACAGCTGGGACCTCTCCACGGGCACCAATGACAACGGCACGGGCACCTGCGCCAGCCTGGAGGCGCTGCGCGCCCTCATCGCCAGCGGCGCCAAGCCCAAGCGCACCATCCGCGTGGTGCTTTTCTCCGGCGAGGAACAGGGTCTGCTGGGTTCCAAGGCCTACGCCGAGGCCCACAAGGCCGAACTCGATAAGGTGCAGGCCGTCATCGTGGACGACATGGGCACAGGCCGCATCCGCGGCTGGGCCCTGCAGGGCCGGGAGGACGTGAAGGCCGCCGTGGCCGCGGCCATCTCCCCCATGAACGACTTCGGCCTGCGGGAGGTCTCCCTCGTCCGCATGGGCTCCACGGACCACGCCTCCTTCCTGCCCTTCGGGGTGCCCGCCTTCTCGGCCCAGCAGGACGCGGAGGACTACATGACCCACACCCACCACAGCCACGTGGACAGCTTCGAGCGCGTGCAGCCCGAGGCCCTGATGCAGGGCGCCCAGGCCCTGGCCGTCACCGCCTGGGAACTGGCCAACCTCGACCGGCTGCTGCCCCACAAGGCCCCTGAACCCGCCCCCGAGCGCCGCTAAGCCCGATCCATCCGGGGGACGTAGCCTCCCCGTTCCCCATCTTCCCGGAGTTCCCTTGACCCGACTCACCCTCCTCCTGGCCGCGGCGCTGTCCGCTGGCACCCTCCTCGCTCAGGACGCTCCGGCGGCGGCTCCCGCCAAGCCCAAGGCCTCCCGCCCCGGCGCCCACTATGTGGCCCCCTCCGCCACCAGCGACGCCGCCAAGGTGATCGCGGAGATCAAGGCCCATCAGGAGGCCGTGGCCAATCTCCAGGAGATGACCGACACCATCGGCGCCCGCCTCACGGGCAGCGCCCAGCTGATCGCTGCCCACAAAATGATGGAGGCCAAGCTCACCGCCTACGGCGCCACCAAGGTGTGGCGCGAGTCCTACGACTTCGGCCCCACCTGGACCCGGGGCACCGCCACGGCCCGCCTCCTCACCCAGAACGGCCAGGAACTCTCCGTGCGCCAGATGGCCTGGACCCCCGCCACCAAGGGCACCCTCAAGGCTGAGGCGGCCCTCCTGACCGCCGACACCTGGGAGGAGATGACCGCGAAGCTGGGCCAGTTCAAGGGCAAGATCGCCGTGCTCGGCAAGTTCCCCCGCCCCAAGCCCGGCGCCGATATGAAGGCCTTCGGCGAGGGCGCCAAGGCCTTCATGGGCGCGCTCAAGAAGGCGGAGTTCGCCGCGGCCCTTTGGCCCAGCGAGAAGAAGGACGGCCAGATGACCATGGGCGGCTCCCCCGGCGGGGATGAGGACTTCCTCCCCCTGCCTCCCGTGCCCGTGGGGGTGATCAACAGCGAGCACATGACCCTCCTGAACCGCCTCCTGGCCCGCAAGGAGAAGGTGGAGCTGGAGCTGAACCTGGGCGGCAAGCTCTCCGAGAAGCGCGTGGACGCCTACAACTCCATCGCGGAATTCCGCGGTTCCGAGAAGCCCGAGGAGATCGTGCTCCTGGGCGCCCACCTGGATTCCTGGGACCTGGGCACCGGCGCCACGGACAACGGCACCGGCTCCGTGGCCGTGGTGGAAGCCCTCCGCGCGATGATCGCCAGCGGCGTGAAGCCCAAGCGCACCATCCGCGTGGCCCTCTTCAGCGGCGAGGAGCAGGGCATCTTCGGCTCCAAGGCCTACGTGAAGGCCCACGCCGCCGAGCTGGCCAACCACCAGGCCGTGCTCATCCACGACCTGGGCACGGGCCAGGTGCGTGGCTTCGCCATGGAGGGCCGCGAGGACCTGCGCCCCTACTTCGCCAAGGCCATCGCCCCCCTGCAGGAGCTGGGCGTGCGGGAGCTGCCCCTGGAGCAGAGCGAGGACAGCGACCACGCCCCCTTCGTGGAGAAAGGCATCCCCGCCGTCTTCTGCATCCAGGACGAAGTGGATTACTTCACCACCACCCACCACAGCTTCACGGACACCTTCGAGCACGTGAAGCCTGAGCAGCTGGTGCAGGGCGCCACCGCCATGGCCGTCACGGCCCTGGAGCTGGCCAACATGCCCGAGCGCCTGCCCCACAAGGCCATGGACGCCAAGGCGAAGTAAGCGTCGCCTGTTTCATCCGCGAGGGCCCGGGTCACCGGGCCCTTTTTTCAGCGCCGCTTCCACCCGGAGACCCAGGGCCGGCCCCAGGGCGAGCAGGCTGGGCGTCGCCAGGGACGTGAGGATGCTGCAGCCCACGGCCACGGCGAAGAGCTCCGGTCGCACGGCCCCGTGGGCCATCCCCGTGGCCGCGATGATGAAGGAGAACTCCCCGATCTGGGCCAGGGCCAGGCCCGCCTCCACACCCGTGCGAGGCGGGATGCGGGCGGCCAGGGCGGCCAGGGTCACCGCCGCCACCTTGCCCCCCATCACCAGGCCCGCGAAGGCGAGGATGGGGAGCCAGAGGCCCGGAAGCAGGCGGGGATCCAGCTGCATGCCCACGGACACGAAGAAGATGGCGGCGAAGACATCCCGGAAGGCCCGTAGCAGATGCTCCAGGTTCCGGCCCTCCCCGGACTCGGACACCAGCATGCCCGCCAGGAAGGCGCCCATGGCCAGGGAGAAGCCCGCCTGGGCCGCCAGCACGGCGAGGGAGAAGCAGAAGCCCATGGCCCCCACCGCCATGAGCTCCGCTTTGCCCTGGCGGCCCAGCCAGCGGAACACCCGGGGCACCCCCCACTGCCCCAGGAACAGCACCACGGCGATGAAGCCCGCCAACCTCAGGAGCAGGCCACCCACGTGACCAGGCTCCAGCGTCCCCAGGGAGGCCACGGCGGTGAGCACCGTGAGCAGCAGCACCGCGCAGAGATCCTCCACGATGAGCACCGACAGCACGAAGCGGCGAAGCCGCTCGGAGACGGGGCGCTCCGCGAAGACCTTGGCGATGATCATGGTGCTGGAGATGGCGGTGACCCCACCCGCGAAGAGGCAGGTGAGGGGCGGCCAGCCGAACAGGCGGCCGAGCCCGTAGCCGGCGCAGGCCAGCGCACCCACCTCCAGGGAGCCCACCAGCCCCGCGATGGGCGCCGCCTTCAGGAAGGCCCGGGGGCTGAACTCCAGTCCGATGCAGAACATGAGGAAGATGACCCCCAGCTCCGCCAGCGTGGCCACGTTCCGCTCATCGGCCACGAGGGGGATGGGCACGTGGGGGCCCACCACGAGGCCCGCCACGAGGTACCCCATGATCACGGGGATGCGCAGGCGTTGGCAGGCCACGGTGATGACCGCCGCGACGCCCAGCACCATGGCCAGGTCGAGGATGAGCCGGGGGACCTCGTGCATGGGGCATGGTCCGACGGGGCCGGGGCCCCGTCAAAGGAAACTCAGCGCTGGGGCTCTGAATCCCCCCGGGCCTGGCTTTCGAAGGACTTGAGCGCCGCCGTGGGGCCCATGACCAGCACCTCGTCCCCGGCCTCGAAGGTGTCCGACCCCTGGGGATTGAAGTGGAGCCCCCGGCCCTCCCGGCGGATGCCCACGATGAGGCAGCCCGTGGTGTCCCGCATGCGGGCCTCCCGCAGCACCTTGCCGGCCATCCAGGAGCTGGGGTGGATCGCGATGCGCTCCAGGCCGAGCTCGAGCTGATCCTGGTTGAGCACCACGTCGAACATGTCCATGAGGTTCGGGTTCATGAGCAGGGCGGCCATGCGGCGCCCGCCGATCTCGTAGGGGCTCACGATGTGGGTGGCACCCGCCGCCTTCAGCTGCCGTTCCGTGCCCAGCTTGGCGTTCCGGGCCACCACCAGCAGGTCCGGCTTCAGTTCCTTCGCCATGAGGGTGACGAGCACGTTGTCGGCGTCGGAGGTGAGGGCCGCCATGAGCCCCCGGGCCCGCCGGATCCCCGCCCGCTCGAGGATGTGCTCGTGCATGGCGTTGCCGTGGAGGATGATCTCCCCGGCGATCTTGGGGTTGTTGCCCTTGCTGCCGTCCTGCTCGATGACCACGAAGGGCACGCCCGCGGCCTTGAGCTCGAGCACGGCCTGGAAGCCCATCTTGCCCAGGCCGCAGACGATGATGTGGTCCTGCAGCGCGTCCAGCCGCTTGTCCATGCGTCGCTCCCGAATGTAGCCCTGAAGGTCGCCCTCCACGATGAGGGCCGTGAGGTTGGAGAGGGCATAGGTGGCCACACCCAGCCCTGCGATCAGATAGCCGATGGTGAAGAGCTTGCTCGCCGCGCTCACCTCGCCCATTTCCCTAAATCCCACCGTGAACAGGGTGGTGACCGCCATGTAGAAGCTGTCCACCGGCGAGGTCTTGGAAATGATGTGGTAGCCCCCGGCCCCCACGCAGACCACCACGGCCAGCAGGAGCACCGTGAAGCGGAAGCGGTGGAGCGGTGGCAGATCTCTCACGGGCTCAACCAGCCAAATTCGGTTTGATGCTGAAGTTCATCGTCGCGGCCACCACCAGCTTGTCGGCGCAGTGGATGCGCGCCTCAACTACGGCACCGGCCCGGGAGAGGCGCAGCACGGAGGCCGTGGCCACCGCCGGGCCCAGGGCCGGCTCCAGGTACCGCACGTGGAGATCCGACGTGGCGAAGGGCATGGCCCCATCGAAGGCCGTGGAGAGGGCCATGGCTCCCACCATGTCCGCCATGGTGGCCAGCACCCCGCCGTTGAGGTTGCCCCGGCGGCCGTTCACCGTGCGGGGGCCCGGCCGCAGGCTCAGCTCCGCTGTGCCGGGGGCCACGCCGTCGATGGTGAGATCCCAATCCTGGAGCAGCGGCCAGGGGTGGAAGCGCGCCTGCAGCCGGGCCAGCAGATCGGGAGCGACGGCAGAGGGGATGACGGGCTTGGCCATTCCCGCAGGCTATCAGCAGATCCGGGCCGGTTACTTGACCTTGGCCTTCTTGACCTTGGGTACGGGCGCCGCCTTCTTCGCCGGCTTGGTTGGCTTCTCCGTCTTGGCGGGGCGCTCCTTGCGGCCCTGGGTGATCCAGGCCAGGGGATCGTGTTCCGCAGGCTTACTCATGCCGAACCTCCATGGATCGCCACGCTCCCCGCGTGGCTCCTGCTCGCCGGCGGCTCGCAGAGCTGGAGCCTCCCTGTGCGGCACCCCTTCGGGGCCGCGCTACGCACGGTGGCCCTACGCTCCTGCTTCGGCCTCATGCGGCCTCCTTCACGAGGCGCCGCACCCGGCGCAGCACGGCATAGAGTTCGTCGTAGGCGGGGCCCGAGGTCACGGCCTTCCCGGCGGCGAAGGCTTCCACGAAGGCCTGGCGGCTGGCCAGGTGGCCCAGGAAGGTGGCGTCCTTCAGGTGTTTCAAGGCCTCCTCCACTTCCGAGGCCAGGGAGGTCTGGCTCTTCACCTCATTGAAGACGAC
>DATFAX010000066.1:0-3198 GCA_035254125.1 Holophagaceae bacterium
GCTGCAGGGCCAACACGTCCCGCTTCCCGGAGGCGAGGGGGGCGTAGAAGTCGGCGATGCAGAGGCGGCGGCCGGAGACCTGGCGGGGCAGGGTGAGGCGGCTCAGCTCCCGGTCCGGTGCGGCGGGATCGAACACCACGAGGTCGTCCCCATCGGCGTTCACGGGAAGGTAGGCGTAGCGGACCCTGGGGGCCACGAGGCCCTCCGCCTCGAGCCGGGTCTTCCACTTCGCGAGCTCGGGCTCCGCCTTCTCGCGGAGCACGGCCTGGAAGGTGGCCTCGTCCTGGGTGCCCTGCTGGTAGCCCCAGCGCTGGCGGAGCACCACGAACTCATCGAGGAAGGGGTAGAGTTCCTGGAGGCTCGGGGCCACTTCCCGCACGCCCCAGAAGGGGGGCTCGGGGCGCGTTTCGTGGCGGCGCACCCAGGGGCTCTGGCCGTGCTCCGTGAGGGGCAGGGCGCGGTCGCCACGGTGGAGCACCTGGATGGTGTCCGCCTCCTCGGCCTCGGGTTCGTAGGCCAGGGACTCGCCCCCGGCGATGCGCTGCATGAGGCGCAACCCCTCGAAGGCATCCGCCGCGTAGAAGACGGGGCCGCGGTAGACCTTGCGGCAGTCCTTCTCCACGTAGGCCCGGGTGAGAGCGGCGCCGCCCAGGATCACCGGCACGTCGAACCCTTGGGTCTCCAGGGTCTGGAGGTTCTCCCGCATGATCACCGTGGACTTCACGAGGAGGCCCGAGAGGCCGATGGCGTCGGCCTTCCAGTCCCCGTGAGCCTTGAGGATGTCCTCGATGGGCTGCTTGATGCCCAGGTTCCGCACCTCGAAACCGTTGTTGCTGAGGATGATGTCCACGAGGTTCTTGCCGATGTCGTGCACGTCGCCGCGCACGGTGGCGAGGAGCAGGCGTCCCTTGGTGGTGTTCGAATCCTTGGGCAGCACGGGCTCGATGCGGGCGATGGCGGCCTTCATGGCCTCGGCGCTCTCCAGCACGAAGGGCAGCTGCATTTCGCCGGCGCCGAAGCGCTCACCCACCACCTTCATGCCTTCGAGCAGGACTTCGTTGATGAGGCGGAGGGGGTCGTGACCCGCGGCCAGGGCTTCCTCCACGTCGGCCACCACCAGGCGCTTCTCGCCTTCGATGATGTCCAGCTGGAGGCGTTCCTCCAGGGAGAGGTTGATCCGGCGATCCACCTTGGCCGTGGCCTTGGTGTCGCTGAAGCGGGCGAGGATCTCCTTGAGGGGGTCGTAACCCTCGCGGCGGCGGTCGAAGATCAGGTCCTCGAAGACCTGCCGCGCCTCGGGGTCGATCTGGGCCACGGGGATGACCTTGGAGGCGTTGAAGATGGCCAGCTCCAGCCCGTGCTGCACGGCGTGGTAGAGCATCAGGGCGTTGAGGATGTGGCGGGAGCCCGGGGCCAGCCCGAAGCTCACGTTGGAGACGCCCAGGATCGTGTTCACCAGGGGCCAGCGGTGGCGGATGGCCTTCAGGGCCTCGAGCGTCGCCACGGCGGAGCCGCGGAACTCCTCATCCCCGCTGCCCAGGGTGAAGGTGAGGGGGTCGATGATGAGGTCGCTGGGGTGGAAGCCATACTCGTCGACCACGAGCTTCACCAGGCGCTCGGCGATCTGCACCTTGCGGTCGAGGGTCTTGGCCATGCCCTGCTCATCGATGGTGAGGGCCACGATGGAGGCGCCGTAGGCCTTGCAGAGGTCCAGGATCTTGCGGGCCTTGGCCTCGCCATCCTCGAAGTTGATGGAGTTGACGATGCACCTGCCCGGGGCCTTCTGCAGGGCCTTCTCGATGACGGGGACCTCGGTGCTGTCGATCATGAGGGGCAGCTGCACCTGGGTGACGAGCTTGGAGAGGTAGAGGTCCATGTCGCGGACCTCGTCGCGGCCCACGTAGGCCACGCAGACGTCCAGCAGGTGCGCGCCCTCCTTCTGCTGGCCCTTGGCGATCTCCACCAGGGCGTCCCAGTCCTCCCGGGCGAGGGCCTCCCGGAAGGCCTTGGAGCCATTCGCATTGGTCCGCTCGCCCACGATGGTGGGGGCGGGTTCCTGGCGCAGGGCGGTGCTGAGGTAGAGGCTGGAGGCGCTTCGCTCCAGCTTGGGCTGCCGGTGGGGCGCGCCGAGGTTCTTCACGCGGGGGGCCAAGGCGCGGATGTGGTCCGGCGTGGTCCCGCAGCAGCCGCCCACGATGGCGAGGCCGTGCTGGGCGGCGGCGTGGGAGACCTTGGCCGCGAAGGCCTCGGGATCCAGGGGGTACACCACCTTCCCGCCCTCGTTGCGCGGCAGGCCGGCGTTGGGCAGGCAGGAAATGGCGAAGGGGCTGGCCTCGGCGAGGGCGTGGAGGTGGGAGGCCATCTCATCGGGGCCCGTGGCGCAGTTGAGCCCGAGCACGTCGATGCCCAGGGGCTCCACGGCGTGGAGCACGGAGGTGATGTCCGTGCCCACGAGGAGGGTGCCCGTGGTTTCCACGGTGCCCTGCACCCAGAGAGGGACCTTGCGCTTCGCCTGGGCCATGGCCTCCCGGGCGGCCCGGGTAGCCACCTTGATCTGGGCCAAGTCCTGGCAGGTCTCGATGAGGATGGCGTCGGCGCCGCCCTCAAGCAGGCCCGCCACCTGGGTGCGGTAGCTCTCGAACATCTCCGCGTACGTGGTATGCCCCAGGGTGAGCAGCTTGGTGCCGGGGCCCACGGAGCCGATGACGTAGCGGCCGCCCTCGAAGCTGTCGGCCACCTCCCGGGCCAGCTTCGCCGCGGCCACGTTCAGCTCGAAGGCGCGCTCCGGGATGCCGAACTCCGCGAGCACGAGGGGATTCGCGCCGAAGGTGTTCGTCTCCACCGCGTCGGCGCCGGCCTTGAAGTAACGCTCGTGGATCTCCTGGATCCACTCCTTCCGGCTGAGGTTCAGCAGCTCGACGCAGCCCTCCAGCTCCTTGGAGCCGTAGTCCTCGAGCGTGGGGCCCTTGGCGAAGATCTGCGTGCCCATGCCGCCGTCCAGGAGGACGACGCGTTCGTTCATGAGGGAGGTGAGCGAGTGGGCCATGTCAGAGTCCGAGGTAGTCGATGTCCACGTCGCCCTGCACCCGCACCTGGCAGGCGAGGCGCTCATCGGGGGGGGCGCCCAGCTCCAGGAGGAAGGCGCGCTCCTCCGGGCCGGGGGCGGAGCAGTGCGGGAGCCCCTCGGCCACGCGGACG
>DATFAX010000067.1:0-8742 GCA_035254125.1 Holophagaceae bacterium
AGCACCTGAGGCAAGGGGAAGAGCGGGAGGATGGCTGGTAGCATGGCCCTGAAGCTCATCCATCGGAGCAATGCCCGTGTCCCATGAAAATGCAGCCGACTCCACCGGCGCCCCCGATGCCGCCCTGCTCAAGGAAGCCGGAACCGGGGTGCTCCAGGCCACCCGGGAGGCCCTGAACCAGCTGTCGGCCACGTGGGATGAGGCCCTCGTGCGGGATTGGTGCACCGCGGTCCTCTCCCGTTCCGGTCGCGTGGTCATGACGGGCATGGGCAAGTCCGGCCTCATCGCCCAGAAAATTGCCGCCACCCTCGCCAGCACCGGGTGCCCCTCCTTCTTCATGCATCCCGCGGAGGCCCTCCACGGGGACCTTGGCATGGTGACCCAGCACGACTCAGTGGTCGCCCTCAGCAACAGCGGGGAGAGCGAGGAGATCGTCCGGCTCCTGCCGAGCCTCCTGCGCCTCGACATTCCGCTCGCCGCCCTGACCAGCCGTCGGGACAGCAGCCTGGGCCGAGCCGCCCAGTGGTGCTTCGACTACCAGCTGCCCCAGGGGGAAGGCTGCCCCCTGGACCTGGCCCCCATGGCCAGCACCACCCTCCAACTGGTGTGGGGTGACCTCCTCGCGGCCTCCCTCATGAAGGCCCGGGGGTTCACCCGAGAAGGGTTCGCGCTCAATCACCCCGCTGGAAGTCTCGGCGCCAAATTAATGAAAGTGGAAGACCTGATGCACAATGACTGGCCTCAGGTCGCCCCTTCGGCCGCCTTGGTGGACGTCCTCCAGGCCATGACGGAGGGCCGATTGGGCATGTGCACGGTCATGGAGGGCGGACAGCTCCTCGGGGTCATCACGGATGGCGACATCCGTCGGGGAATCGCCAAGGCCCAAACCACGGGCCGGAACCCCCTGGACCTGCAGGCGAAGGATCTGATGACCTCCCAACCCACCCAGGTGGGCGTCGGTACCCTGGCCCTGGAAGCCGCCAACCTCATTGAGAGCCGGAAGATCACCTTCCTGGTGGTCCGGGGAATCGAGGGGAAACCCGCTGGAATCCTGCACATCCACGACCTCTTGGCCGCCAAGGTCCTCTGAGCGGGTTTTGGAGTTAGGTTACATAATATACATTATCGAAAGTCGCCTTGAGCCCCCAACCCCGCCTCTTCACCCGGTACCTCCTCCGTCGCTGGAGCCTCCCGCTCCTGGGGGCCCTGCTGTTTTACGGCTGCCTGCTCCTGGCCCAGGAGATGGTGATGACCTCCCAGGAGATCTTTCGCCAGGGCGCCCCGCTCCGCTGGCTGTTCCCGCTCCTCCTCTCGGCACTCCCCGAGATCCTGGGGATGGTGCTTCCCATGGCCGCCGTGCTCGGGGGCCTGCTGGGCACCCAGAACCTCATGGAGGGCTCCGAGCTGGTGGCGGCCCAGGGCCTCGGGGTCGCCCGCTCCGGTTGGCTCCGCCCCTACGGTCTGCTGGCCGGAATGATCCTGACCCTGGCCACCGTCAATGCCCACTGGGCCGTTCCGGCCTCCAGCCGTCTCCAGATCCACCTCCGGGAACGCATGATCCAGGAGGCCAAGGCCCGGTTCCTGAAGCCCGGCGGAGCCCCCTGGCACCCCCTCCAGAATCCCCAGACCTCCCTCTGGGCCGATCCCCAGGGCCAGCTGCACGTGATGGAGGTGGCCGACGGTGGGATCAAGCACATCGTTTCAAAAAATTTCACTTACTCACTGAAAAACAACACGGATAACTCCTGGGATCTACAGGTCGCCATGGGCGATCTCAGCGGGGTCGTGTACCGCCCCCAGGCCGCCGCCGTGTTGCACCTCCACCAGGACAAGCAGTCCCTGGATTACCACATCCCGGCCCCCACCCGGATCCTGAAGGTCACCCACTTCCGCCATTGGGAGACCCGGGACCTCTGGAGGGACGGCGGGCGGGAGGCCCTCCTGGAACTGAGCCGCCGCTTCACCCTGCCCATCACCTCGGCGGCCCTCCTGATCCTCGGCATCGCCCTCAGCTTCGGCCATCCCCGCTTCCACAAGGGCGGCGCCATCGTGAAGAGCCTGGGGGTCATCGCCCTCTACTACCTCATCATGAAAACCGTTGATAATCAGTTCTTAGCGGAAAAAATTAAATCCCCTGCAGCGCTCTATTGCCAGCCCTTCCTCTTCCTGGCCTGGGGCTGGTGGCTGCTCCGCCGACGCCTCCGGCCCCACCACTCCAACCGCTGGGCCGGGCGTTGGAAGCGGTGGCTGCGACCCTTCGCCAGCCTCCTGGAGCCCATCTCGAAGGGACTGGGCACCGGGATCGAGCACCTGGAGGACCGCCTCCACGGGCAGGGTGTGGAGCGCAATGTGCTGGACCGCTGGGCGGCCTCCGCCTGGCTGCGCCAGTGGGGCGCCGCCCTGGGCAGCCTCCTGGTCCTCAACTTCCTCATCGAGTACTCCAACCTGGCCGGGGACCTCTCTGAGCACCACGTGGGCTTCCCCGTGTTCCTGGCCTACTGGCTCTGGAACCTCCCCACCCTCCTGCCCACGCTGGGCCCCATCTCCTTCCTGCTGGGCTGGGTGCTCACCCTCTCGGAGTCCGCCACCAGCCAGGAGTGGGTGGCCCTGCGGGCCGGGGGCGTCAGCTTGGTGCAGTTCATCCGCAGCAGCCGCTGGGCCTGGGGTTCGGTACTCGCGGCCACCTTCATCCTGAACGTGGGCATCGGACCCGTGGCGGCCCGGCGCTCCCGGGAGCTCTACCAGCGCATCCTGGACCGCCCCTCCAGCTCGGGCCGGGTGAATCCCTGGCTCTACCTGGGAAGCACTGGCGTCCTCTGGCGCCTGGAGGGCTCCGAGCGCTGGGGTTTCCCCCTCAAGCAGCCCGGGGAGGCGCCGATCCTCCTCCACTGGAAATTGGGATCTCCCCACAGCGAAGCCCTGGCCTGGGGCGGGGCGCGCCTGGTGCAGGGCCCGCCGGCGGAGAAGCTGTTCCCCGCCCTCAGCCTCCGCAGCGTGGCCTCCCCGGAGGAGGCCCCCACGCTGGAGCTGGCCCAGTGGCAGACCTGGGCCCCCGCGCCGGAACAGGCCTACCTCCTGTGGGACCGGCTGCTCGGCTGGCTGGCGGGGCCCTGCCTCGTCCTGGCGAGCCTCTCCTTCGCCTTCCCCGGGCCCCGGGATGGCCGAGGGCAGGCGCTGGGCTTCGCCCTCGTCATGGGGCTGCTGTTCCTCGGATTGCAGGCCCTCTTCGGTGGCGCCGCCAAGGCGGGCGAGCTGCCAGCGGTCTGGGGAGCCCTGGCCCCCTGCCTCCTGTTGGTGAGCACCTGGCTGCTGCGCATGCGGGGACTCCGGACGTAGTCCGTCCCCGGGGCTGGCGATAGACTGGAAGGTCATGGCCGCGCCCGCTTCCGTCTACCATCTGCCCCGCCGCATCACGCAGCTCGCCATCCTGGCCCTGGGGATGGCCCAGCCCTGGCTCGGGTGGGTTCGCATCGACATCGGCGATCAGACCGTCACCTATTTCGGCACGACCTACCCCCTGGAAATGCCCCAGGCGCTGGGGCTCATCGTGCCCTTCGTGGTCCTCGTGTGGGGTATCGCCGGGCTCACCTATGTGAAGGGGCGGGTCTTTTGCGGCTGGGCCTGCCCCTATGGCACCGCCGTGGAGCTCTTCGACGGGCTCCGGACGGCCCTCTGGAAGGGGACGCATCGCAAGGTGGCCAGCTGGATGCGCCGCTCCCTGGCCCACCGGATCGGGCTCCGGATCCTGGCGGCGCTAACCATCCTCGTCGTGCCCGCCGCCCTGGCCCTGAGCATGGCCGCCTACCTCTGGAGCCCGGCGAAGATCCTGGCCACCCTCCGGCTGTCCTGGGGCACCGGGGGCACGGTCCAGACCGCCCTGTGGGCCTGGCTGGGGCTGAACTGGTTCGTGGCCATCCTGGGCGGCTTCTTCGTGCGCTTCCATTTCTGCCGCTTCGTCTGCATCTACGGGATGGGGCAGGCCATGGTGGCCTCCACTGCCGACGCGAAGACGATCCTCCGCCCCCGGTTCCTGCCCGCCTCCACCGAGGCCTGTGGCGGCTGCCAGGCCTGCCTCAAGGCCTGCTTCGTGGACCTGGATCCCCGGGAGAAGCACCTGCAGCTGGGGTTCGGCAGCGGCTGCTTCAACTGCGGGGAGTGCGTGGATGTGTGCTCGACCGTCCAGGCCCACAAAGACCATGATCCATTGCTGACCTTCCGCTCCGGGAAGCGCCCGTGAGCGCCATCCTCGACCGGGCCCTGGAGCCCCTCCGGAACCACCCCACGCTGAAGCCCGGGGACCGGGTGCTGGCCGCCATGAGCGGGGGTGTGGACTCCTCCGTCATGGCGGCCCTCCTCCACCGGGCGGGCTACGAGGTCATCGGCATCTCCATGCAGCTCTTCGACAAGACGGGCCTGGGCACGGGAGCGGAAGGGCGCTGCTGCACCCTGGATGATTTCCAGGACGCCCGTCGGGTGGCCTTCGAGCAGGGCTTCCCCCATTACGTGTTGGACTTCGAGCAGCGCTTCAAGGACTTCGTGATCGAGGGGTTCATCCAGGGGTACGAGGCGGGTGAAACCCCAAGTCCCTGCATCCGCTGCAATCAGCACCTGAAGTTCGACGCACTGATGGATCGGGCCAACGCCCTGGATGCGCCCTTCGTCGCCACGGGCCACTACGCGGCGATCCATCGCTCCGCCGCGCGCTGGCACCTGGGCAAGGCCGCGGACCTCAACAAGGATCAGAGCTACTACCTTTTCCACCACACCCAGGCCACCCTCGCCCGGACCCTCTTCCCCCTCAGCCATCTGGACAAGCCCGAGGTCCGCGCGCTCGGGCGTGAGTTGGGGCTCCACCTCGCCGAGAAGGCCGAAAGCCAGGAGATCTGTTTCGTGGGCGATCAGCGCTACGACCAGTTCCTCGAGGGACAAGGGCGGTCTCCCCAGGCCGGGCAGGGGCCGATCCGCTTATTGGACGGCCGCGAACTGGGCCGGCATGACGGTTACTGGCGGTACACCGTGGGGCAGCGCAGGGGCCTGGGCGTGGCCCACGCCGAACCCCTGTATGTGATCCGCGTGGATCGCGCGACCAACACGGTGTGGGTGGGCCCCGAAGCGGCCCTTTGGACCGACCGGGTGGAAGTCCGTGAACTCTCCTGGGTGGACGCGGCGCCGGTGGGCCCCCTGCCCTGCGAAGCCCGCATCCGCAGTCGCGCCGTGGAGGCCGAAGCGCTGGTGATCCCCCTGCCGGATGGCCGGGCCCAGGTCAGCTTCGCCGAGCCCCAGCGCGCGCCGGCCCCGGGCCAGGCCGTGGTCTTCTACCACGAAGGCGACGTGCTCGGCGGCGGCTGGATCGACCGCACCGGACTGCTCGGCTGAGCCCCTCCGGGCCCCCAGGCGGAACCCCTCCGGAGAGGGGTTCCTGGGATGGAGGTGCCGGTTGGAGTCGAACCAACTGCGCCCGATCTGCGGTCGGGGACCTTCCACTTGGCTACGGCACCCTGGTGATGGCCCAAGCGTAGATTTTAACCAACCGGTCGTCAATCTTTTTCAGGGCCTTGGGCGATGAACCCCTGTCAGGATCCCCGCGAAGGGCTGGCATGGAAAAGCCCCCGTGAGGGGGCTGGGGGTTGGAGGCGCCGATCGGATTCGAACCGATGGATACGGGATTTGCAGTCCCGGGCCTTACCACTTGGCGACGGCGCCTTGAGTCAGAGAACAGCTTAAACGAGTCGGGCCGCTTGCGCGGCCCGATCGGTGGAGCGGGTGATGGGATTTGAACCCACGACTTCAACCTTGGCAAGGTTGCACTCTACCACTGAGTTACACCCGCGTTGTTCCTAAATGCTACCACGACGGGCTTCCGCGTCAACGCTCTTTTTCCGTGCAGCGGGGACAGAGTCCGAAAAGCATCAGCTTGTGCCGGGTGATGCGGAAGCCGCTCTGCTGCTCCATGGCGGACAGCCCCTCGCCCAGGGCGCATCCATCCACCTCGACCACACGGCCGCAGCGCTCGCACTGGATGTGGTGATGGTGGTGCCGGCTGTGGCACCGGACGAAGCGCATCACCTGGTCCTCGCCAAGGACGCTCTCGACCCAGCCCTCCGCCACGAAGCGCTCCAGGTTGCGGTAGATGGTGGGCAGTCCCGAGCGCCCCTTGGGCATGCGCTCCCAAATCTCCTCCACGGTGAGGGGATGGTCCCCCTGCTGGAGCACCTCCAGGATGTGTTGGCGTTGGGGGGTCTGCCGCATCCCCGCGGCGCGGAGGGACGGCAGGGAGGCGGGATCCGCTGGGCTCATGGCTCCAGCATCTCGCAGGGGCGATCCCTGCGGAAGGGGGTGGCCAGGGGCATCCCGCGCGGCCTCCCCGGCTTCTCTGGCATCCTTGCGCCATGCTTCAGCGCACGATAGCCCGGTTGTCGCCCTCGGCCTCGGCCCCGCCCTTCCTGCCGCTGGCCTTCCGAATCGCAGCCTCCCTGGGCCTGATGCTGCTGCACCTGTGGCTGCCCCAGGACGCCGTGCCCACCCGCGGGGAGTGGCTCTACTTCTCGCTGCTCGTCTTCTTCTTCCTCGAAGCGCTGGTGGAGACGGAGTTCCATCGGCAGCGGCGGGGCCGTTTCTTCGCCACCCCGGGCATCACCGGCATCCGCTGGAACCTCCTGCTGGATGTGGGGCTGGTGACCCTCGTGGTCGCCTACCACGGGGCCGACCAGGAGCGGCTGGCGGCCTTCTACCTTTTCCCGGTGCTGGCCTCGGCCTTCTATGTCGGCACCCAGGACATCCTGGGCGTCGGCCTGTTCTCGGCCTCCCTCCACGCCCTGCTCGTGGTGGGGTTCTCCAACGGCTGGTTCCCGCCCTTCGGCGGCTCGGGCCTGGGGCTGGAGGGCGCCCGCCGGTTCCAGGTAATCGCCATGGCCTCGCTGCAGATCTTCATCGCGACCCTGGTGATGATGTTCCTGCGTCGGAACCTGGAGTCCCTGCGCCAGAACCTCAACCTGCGCGAAGCCGAGGCGGACGAGCTGGCGGAACTCCACCTCCGGGTGGTAGAGAGCATGTCGTCGGGGCTCGTGACCCTGGATTCCTACTTCCGCATCACCTCGGCCAATCCGGCCGCAGAGGCCATCCTCCAGCGGAAGCTGGAACCGGGTCGGCTCATCACCGACTACCTCCCCCTGGGCCAGGAGGCCCTCCAGGCGCCCATGGGCGAACCCCGGTTCGAGCTCGTCGTCCCCTCCCCTGAAGGGGCCCGGATCATGGGCGGGCACATCGCACCCCTGCGGGGGCCCGATGGCGCCAAGGGGGGATCCATCCTCATCTTCCAGGACCTCACGGAATGGAAGGCCCTGGAGGAGCGCACCCGCACCGCCGAGCGCCTGGCCGCGGTGGGCCAGCTCAGCGCCGGCCTCGCCCACGAGCTGCGGAACCCCCTGGCCTCCATCATGGGCTGCGTCCAACTCCTGCGTGGCGGCAAGGACCTGCCCAGCCAGGACCGCGTGCTGGGCATCCTCGCCCGGGAATCCGACCGGGTGAATGAGATCGTCACCCACTTCCTGGACTTCGCCAGCCCCCGGGACCCGCAGATGCAGCCGATCGCCCTGCCGACCTTCCTTGAAGGCGTGGCCGCCAGCTGGGAGATGGACCCCCGGACCCAGGGGCTGCCCCTCCAGATGCCTCCGGATCCGCCCGCCCTGCTCATCCCCGTCGATCCCACCTCGGCCCACCGGATCTTCATGAACCTCCTGTCCAACGCGCGGAAGGCCGTGGCCGGAGTTCCGGAACCCCGGGTGGCCCTGGGCTGGGCCCTGGAAGGCCGTCGGCTCTCTTTGTGGGTGGAGGACAACGGCTGCGGCATGGACGAAGACCGCCGGCGGCGCCTCTTCCTGCCCTTCCAGAGCGGCTTCGAGGAGGGGGCGGGCCTGGGAATGAGCCTGGTCTTCCAGATGGTCCAGGGCATGGGATGGTCCCTGAACGTGGACAGCGGACCGGGCCGTGGAACCCGTGTGACCCTTGGGATTCCGGAAGCCGTGAGCCTTGATCATTGAGGATCCCGGCGCCGGGTGGCATCCTGGGATCCCAATCCCTCCCTCCGCCGGTCCCAAGTTCCAGTCCTGGCCCGCCGGTGCCGAAGAACCTTGAAAGCCCCCTCCGTCGGACCAGGTCCTCACAGGATCCGCCATGAACCGCAAGCTCATCCGTCCCAACTTCAGCGAGATCAAGGAGCGTATGGGCCATTCCCCGCGCCCGGGCGGAGGTACGGAGGTGATCACCCCCACGCCCTCCCCGGTGACGGCCGGAGGCGCGCCCAATCCGGTGACGGACCTCAGCGCCCCCACGGCGCCCCAGGGCCTCGGCAGTCCGCGCCGCAAGATCGCCCCCCCCGAGCAGACCAACGCCGAGAGCTTTTACTACCTCAAGCAGATGCAGACGAAGACGCCCATGGTGATCGTCCTGCACAACGATGAGAAGCTGCGCGGCGTCATCGAGTGGTACGACAAGCACTGCCTGAAGATCAACCGGATCAAGGAGCCCAACCTCCTCGTCCCCAAGCACAACATCAAATACATCTACAAACAGGACGAGGAGCCCCGCATCCGTCGCGGGCGACCCACCAAGAAGGATGAGCCCAGCGTCCCGGACCTGGACCTGCAGACCTACGAATAGGGGCCCCTCCATGCGAAACCTCGCCCCGCGCCGTCCCCGGATCGCCATCACGCTGGGGGATCCGTGTGGCGTGGGCCCTGAGAT
>DATFAX010000068.1:0-10442 GCA_035254125.1 Holophagaceae bacterium
CTTGTCGAGCATGGCCTCCACCTCTTCGGGCAGGGCGATGTTCTTCACGCTGAGCTTGGCGCAGTCGAGGCCCATGGTCTGGAACTCGGGGGCCATCTTGGCCTTGAGGGCCTGGCTGATCTCCTCGTACTTGGAGGCGAGGTCCAGGGCGGGGATCTTCATCTCACCCAGCAGGTCGCTGAAGGAGCTGAGGATGGTGCCCCGCAGCTGGCCGGTGATGTCGTCCACGGTGTAGACGCCGTTGGTGCCCACCAGCTCCTTGAGGAACTTGGCGCTGTCCACCACCCGCAGGCTGAAGATGCCGTGGGCGCGGAGGCGCACGGCGCCGAAGTCGGCGTCGCGCATCATCACGGGGTTCGTGGTGCCCCAGCCCAGGTCGTTGTAGAGGCGGGTGTTGGTGAAGTAGACGTCGCTTTTGAAGGGGCTCTCGAAGCCGTACTTCCAGCCCTTCAGCGTGGCGAGGATGGGCAGGTTCTGGGTCGTGAGCTTGTGCGTGCCGGGCTTGAACACGTCGGCGAACTGGCCCTCGTTGACGAACACCGCTTCCTGGCTCTCGCGCACCACGAGCTGGCCGCCGTTCTGGATCTCCTGGCCCCGCATCGGGAAACGCCAGGCCAGCACGTCGTTGGAATCATCGAGCCACTGGATGATGTCCAGAAATTGGGCTTTGCCCCAGTCCATCAGACCCATGTAGGTCCTCCATGCGGCACTTGGCCGCGATCCAAGTCTACGCCGGGGTGCAACGGGGGTTGAGTCGACCTGGTAAAAAAGGGGGCCCGTGGGGCCCCCGTCCTGTGAGGCACCGGCCTCAGTGGGTCATTTTCGGCTCGGGGGCCGTGCTGGTGTAGACCCAGGTCCAGGCGTCGTAGACCTCCTTGGCCACGGGCTGGGGACGCTCCGGGGCGTTGGCCACGCCGAGGGCCAGCTCCCGGGTCAGGCGGACGATGCGGGCCATCTTCCCGAAGTCGATCTTGTCGGGGGTGTCCGTGGGCTGGTGGTAGTCCTCATGCATGCCGGCGAAGAAGAACAGGGCGGGGATGCCCTTCTTCACGAAATTGAAGTGGTCGGAGCGGCGCCAGTAGTTCTCGGCGCCGGCGCTGAGGGGGAAGCCCTGCTTCTCCGCGATGCGGCGGGCGTCCGCCGTGAGGGAGGTCACGGCATCGGGTACCTTCGCGGGGGTGACGTGGAGTTCATCGGGCTTGCCCCGGCCGATCATGTCCAGGTTGAGGTCCGCCACCACCTGCTTGAGGTCCAGGGGCGGGTTCTCGGTGAAGGCCTGGCTGCCGAAGAGGCCATTCTCCTCGCCGCTGACGCTGAGGAAGAGGATGGTGCGCTTGGGCTTGGATTTGGCCAGCAGCCGGGCGGTCTCCAGGATGCCCGTGGTGCCGCTGGCGTCGTCATCGGCCCCGGGGTACATCTTCCCCTCATGGATGCCCAGGTGATCGTGGTGGGCGCTGACGACGACCACCTCGTGCTTGAGCTTGGGATCGGTGCCGGGGACCACGCCCAGCACATTGGAGGCCTGGACGGCCTCCTTCCTGGAAACCCAATCCAGCTTGAGGGTGCCCAGGGACCGGGGCGCGGCGGGCTTGCCCGCGCCATCCAGGGCCTTCTGCAGGGCGGCTCCATCCAGGCCCAGGGCCTTCATGCCCTCGGCGTACACGGCGACCATCTTGGGCAGGGGGAAGGGCAGGGGGCCCTCCTTCATCTGCAGGCGGGGCTGGAAGATGAAGCGCTGGAACATGCCGGCGTTCTTCTTGAGGTCCTGGTCCTTGGGATGACTTCCCTGGAGCACGATGAGACCCAGGGCCCCGGCCTCCTGGGATGCCTTCTGCTTGGCGGTGTTGGAGGCGCTGGCGTGGTTGGGGCTCTCCTTGAAGGGACCCTCGGGCAGATCAGGCTGACCGCTGAAGATCACGGCCCACTTGCCCTTGAGGTCCACGCCCTGGTAGTCGTCCCAGCCCAGTTCCGGGGCCTTGATGCCGTAGCCCACGAGCACGGCCTCAGCTTCGTGGCTTTCGAAGATGAAGGACATGAAGTCCTCGCCCAGCTTGAGCCGGGTTCCGTTCAGGGAGAGACCGCTGGCGGGCAGGTCGATGGTGGTGCGGGTGAGGCCGTAGGCGAAGTGGTAAGGGGTCTCCCCGCCGATGCCGGGGCCCTTCATGGGCTTCAGGCCGTTTTCCTTCATTCGGCGGGCGATGAAGGTGGCGGCCTTCTTCTGGCCGGGCTCCCCGGTGCCACGCCCCTCGCATTCGGGGCCGGCGAGGAAGAAGAGATCCTTCTTCATCCGGGCCAGGTCGGGTTGGGGGGCCTTCCGGGCGGGGGCCCCGGCCAGCAGGGGCAGGACGAGGGCGGGAGCGAACAGGGCGTTGCGGAGCTTCATGGAGGTGTCCTAGCGGCGCTTGGCGGCGGGGTTGTCGATGCGGGTCTTGGTGTGGACCATGTGGGTGTCGGCGTCGATGATGCAACGCCAGCCGCGGGAGTCCTTGGGCATGTGCACGTCCACCTCCCAACCGCCGGAGGCGCCGTTGAGGGGCACGCGGGTGGCACTCACGGCTTTGCCGCCGGTCTCCTGCTCCGCGATGCGCTTGGCCTCCTTGGCCGTGGACACGGGGCCGCTGGTGCGATGGCGGTGCTGGCCTGGGCCGGCGCTGAGCACGAGGGCGGGAAGGAGCAGGAAGGGGAGGATCCGCATGGAGGCGCTCCTAGAGGAAGGCTTCGGGGATGCCGGCTTCGCGCAGCCAGGCGGCGTGTTCCGTGGGCCGCTCACTGCGGATCTCCCCGCGTCGAAGGGCGTGGAGCAGAAGCGCACCGTCCCGGAACCCGAGGAGGGTCCCTTCACTGGTCTGGCGGAAGCATCCCGGCGCACAGGGAAGGGCGGTGGGCAGGGCCCAGGCCACCTTGAGGGGACCCGAGGATGTCTCCAGGAAGGCGTTGGGCCAGGGATCCGCCACGGCTCGGATCTGGTTGAAGGCCTCGGCCACGGGCATGGCGAAGTCCAGACGGCTGTCCGCGGGCTTCCGGCCGCCGAAATAGGTGGAAGGGCCCAGGGTCTTCTGGTCCACCCGCGGGGCGGTGCCGTCGGCGAGGCGGGGAGCCACGGTGCGGACGAGCTCCCGGCCGGCCTCCGCGGCCCGCCAGGTGAGGCTCAGGGCCGTCTCGTCCCAGGCGATGGGCAGCGCGGCCTGGGCCACGATGTGGCCATCATCGGGCTTGGGGGTCATGGCATGGAGGGTGATGCCCGTCTCCGTCTCGCCCTTCACCAGGACCCAGTTGAGGGGGGCGCGCCCCCGGTACTTCGGGAGGAGGCTGCCATGGAGATTGAAGGCTCCAAGCCGCGGCAGTTCCAGGAATCGACCTTGGATCATCTCTCGGAAGTAGAAGCTGAGGAGGAGGTCCGGCGCCTGGGCGCGGATGCGCGCGTGGACTTCATCGGCGTTGAAGTCGGGCTCCCGGTGCACGGGAATGCCATGGCGCTCGGCCACGGCGGCCGGGGCCGTGAACCAGGCCTCATCCGGGCCCTGGGCGTAGGTGTAGAGGCCGAGCACCTTCACGCCAGCCTCCAGAAGACCCTCCAACGCGGCGGTGCCGACGGGGCTGTAGGCGCAGACGATGGCGGTGGCGGACATTCGGACTCCAGTTCCGGCGGGAGGGTGGTGGGGTTGGTCGCGGAGGGATGGCCCCAGGATACCAAGGGGCCCCGGATGCCATGAATGGATGGGATCAGCCGCAATTCCCTGGGGCGTAACCCCTTTCGCGTGGGGGGGAATGAGCCGATGGTTGGGGTGGCTCCCCGGAGGGTCTCCATGCGTGCCGCATTTGTCTCCATCCTGCTTTCCCTGGCCTCCCTGTCGGGTGGGGTCCCCACGACCTTGCCCACTTCTGGTCCCTTCAAGGCCCCGGAGGAGATGAAGGATTACGTGCTCAAGGTGACCCGGATCCACCAGGGGATGAAGGCCAAGGCCGGGGCCCTGCTCCGGATGACCTTCGCACCCGAGGCGGAGGGTGGCCTGGGCATTCAGTACGACAATTCCCAGACCCGATCCGTGGAAGAGGTGTGGCGGGACCGGAAGGCCAATTGCCTGGGGCTCACCGCCTTTTTCGTCTCCTCCTGCCGGGTCATGGGGCTGGAGGCCGGCTTCGCGGAAGCCCCGAGCATCTCCCAGTGGCGCAAGGATGGCCCCTTCATCCGCCACGAGAAGCACATGGTCGCGGTATTGGACAACAAGCCCATCGGCGTGCTCGTCATGGATTTCTCCCCTGAATTCCACAAGGGCTTCTACCAGGTGATCCCCCTCACCGAGGACAAGGCCCTCGCCATGTTCCATAGCAACCGCGCCGTGGAATCCCTCGGGGCCGGGCGCACCGAGGAGGCCTTCCTCGAGGCCCAGGCGGGCGTGGCGGCCAGTCCGGCCGTGGGCATCGCCTGGAACGTCCTGGGGGTCGTGCTGCGGGACCGCCAGGATCCCCTCGGGGCGGAACGGGCCTTCCGAAAGTCCCTCGAGGTGGATCCCCTGGAAGGGGCCGCCTGCGGGAATCTCGAGACCCTCTGCGTGAGCCAGGGACGTCATGCGGAAGCCGCGGCCTACCGCAGCCTGGCGGCCAACCTCCGGGCGAAAGATCCTTACTTCCACGCCTTCCTGGCCAAGGAAGCCCTGGATCAGGGCGATCTGAAGGTCGCCCGCCGGGAACTGGATGCGGCGCTGAAGCTCTACCACCGGGAACCTGAGTTTTACGTGCTCATGGCTCAGTTGAACCTCTACGACGGTGAATCCCGGGATGCGGAGCGGGCGCTTCAACTCGCGAAGAAGTGGGCCAGTCCCGAAGAGCAGGCCCGCATGGATCTGAAGCTCGCCAAGATCCGGGCCGGCGGGAACTAGTTAGCTTCGAGCTCGGCCAGCCGGTCCTGGGCGTCGGCGCTGTCGGGGTGGTGCAGCAGGCATTCCCGCAGGTAGCGGCGTGCACCCTCCGGATCGGCCAGCTCGGTTCGGGCTTCAGCCAGGTGGATGAGGGCTTCCTCGGACTGGGTGTCCACGGTCAGGGATTGGCGCCAGTGCATCTCGGCCCGGTCCCACTCGCCCAGTTCAGCGCAGGCATGGCCTGCATCCAGCAGGAGGCGCAGGCGTCCTGGATCCATGCGAGCGGCCCGTTCCAGGTCCACGCGGGCCTTCAGCGGATCCTTGAGGTGGGCGAGGGCCAGGCCCCGGAGGTGCCAGAAGGCCGCATAGTCCCGGCACGCCTCCCCGAGGCCGTCGAGGTAGGCGAGCAGGGGTTCCCAGGCTTCGAGCCCGGCCATGCAATCCGCCTGCATGAGCAGCAGGGAGGGATCGCCGGGGCGCGCCTCCAGGAGCTTCCGTACCTCCGCATAGGCGGGTTCGTAATCCCCCAGGGCCACCTGGAGTTGGAGTCGCAGGGGCGGGTGGTGGTCCCCTTGTGCTTCGGGTGGGAGGGTGGCGAGGTGCTTCCAGGCTTCCTCGGGGTCATCGTCCGTCCAGAAGGCGAATTCAGCCCGACGGAGCGCCCACTCCCGGCGAAGCTCCTCGCCGACTTCCCCTTCCGGGAGAAGGGGCTCGGCCTTCATGAGGCTTTCATAGGCCTCGTCCTCCTCATGCCGCTCCAGGGCGACCAGGTAGCGCTCCATCCAGAGCCGGAAGGCACCGGGGTGCCGCTGGAGCCCCGCTTCCACGGTCCGCCAGGCCGCTTCACGGTCCCCCAGTATCCGTAGGGCCGCGCTGAGGCCCAGCCAGTGCATGGGGAGCGTTCGCGCCTCTTCGGGCAGGGGGTCCAGCAGGGACAGCACCAGGGAAGGGCGGCCCGTGCGGAGGAGGTGGAAGGCCGCACCAGCCCGGTCCCAACCCAGGCGGGTGTCGCCGTGATGATCCAACAGCAGGCGGAGGGCCTTTTCCCCGAGGTCGGGCATGCCCTGGGCCAGGGCCGCGAGCATCAGATCCTCCAGGACGAGGGGGTCCTCCAGGGAGAGGGGCAGAGCCTCCGCGAAGCGCACCCAGGCCCGGGTGGAGGCGCCTTCGCCGCCCCGACGGAGCTCCAGAATCCCCAGAAGGTGTCGGAGCCTGCCCATCCACGGGGCCCAGCGCATGAAGCGTTCGCCTCGGCGGAGGTGGGCCGCGCTGGGGTGTTCGGGGACGCGGCGGAAATAGGCGGAGATGAAGAACCGCTTCCAGAGGGGGAGCCGCCGAAGCTGGGCTTCGAGGTGCTCGAGCCAGGCCTGGTCCCGGTGGCCCAGGGCCCATTGGGCGCGTCCCCGCAGGAGGGCCATGCGGTAACCGACCTCCCCCCGGCTCCAGGTGGTCCCGCCCAAAGCCCGGATCACCTCCTCCGGGTTGGTCCGGGTGGCCCAGAGGGCTTCAGCCCTGGGCAGCCGGGGAGCCTCCAGGAACCGGGCGCGGAAGGCGATACCCAAGCCGGCACCCAGCAGGGAGGACCCCAGGACGAGGGCGATGCTCCCGAGGATCGGCAAGCCCCCGGGGGGGTGGGCGAGCACGGACACCACCCGGATCAGGACGAGGAGGATGGCGATGCCGAGCAGGCCTCGGGCCCATGGGGAGGTCATGGGTCGAGTATGACCGGTTGAAACGGCTCCGGCCCAGGTGCGGGGACCTGGGCCGGAGGATGGGGGGAGCGTGCTTAGGCCTTCTGGACGTTGGCCGCCTGGGGGCCCTTGGGGCCCTGGACGATGTCGAAGGTGACCCGGGACTTCTCCTCGAGGGTGCGGAATCCCTTCATGGTGATGGCGGTGTGGTGGACGAATACGTCCGCCCCGCCGTCGTCGGGGGTGATGAAGCCGAAGCCCTTTTCGGCGTTGAACCACTTCACGGTGCCTTGGGACATGGGTTGTTACCTGTGCTTGGGCCTGCGCCCGGTGGCCTGGGATCTTTCACGCGGGACGCCCACCAGGCGGGGTTTCCCGGGGAGCGAACGCTCCGGCGAGCCGGAGGCCCGATGGCCAGCGGCACCAACTTGAGGCATGGCCTTTCAAGGATGGATGCGAGGATTCTAGGCCCGTGGATTTTCGGGGTTCAACCTAAATCTTCGGAGATCGGAAGTGGCCCGCTCCACCCAAATGAAAAGCGGCCCCCGAAGGGGCCGCTCCACCAATCCCGGAGGGGATTAGAGCTTCTGGACGTTGGAGGCCTGGGGACCCTTGGGGCCCTGGGTCACGTCGAAGCTGACGCGCTGCTTCTCGTCCAGGGTGCGGAAGCCGCGGTCCTGGATGGCGGTGTGATGGACGAAGAGGTCCTGACCACCCTCATCGGGGGTGATGAAACCGAAACCCTTTTCGGCGTTGAACCACTTCACGGTTCCCTGAGCCATTTGATTACCTCTGAAAAACTTGCCTGGGGGGTATAGCGTTGGTTCCTACCAGGCGAAGGTGGCCAAGCTCGAACATGATGTTCCCGTCTAGTGTGGACCGGGAAGTTGGGAATCACCACAGATATTCAAAGTTTTTCTTTGCCGAGGTCGGAAAGTCCCGCGCCCTTCCCCCTGGGCGGGCACGGCACCCAGCCGCCGGTGCGTGGGGTGGCCGAGCCGGGGCTTGCCCCGGTCGACCCGAAAGGTTGGGGTGGAATGGTGGCGAGGTGGTCCTTCTCCGCAGCGTGGAGACGATTATCCTGGTGGGATCCAATCCGTGGAGTAAGGTTTATGACCATCAAATCCTTAGGGGTAGCCTGTGTGGGCCTGGCAGCGGCCATCACCTTCCAGGGCTGTGGTGGGGGCGGCCCGGATGGCTACGTCGGGGACATGGAACGCTACACGCCGAGGGTTCGCGTCGTGAGCGGGGACAACCAGACGGCGCCGGTGAACACGGCCTTCCCGCAGCGGATCACCGTGAGGGTCTCCGATGACACCGGGAGGATCTTCCCCACGGCCGCGGTTTGGTTCCAGTCACCGAGTTCAGGTCCCAGTTGCACCTTTCCTGGAAATCCCCATCAATGCAGCGGGACCACCGATTCCCAAGGCGTGGCGATCTCCCCGGAGTTCACGGCCAATGACCAGGCAGGCACCTATGAGGTCAAGGTATCGGTCAACGGCGGGTTCACGGCCATCTTGCATTTCACCAATCAGTAGTCCCCGGTTGAATGCGAGAAGGCCCCTGCCGGGGCCTTCTCGCATTCAACCGGCTCCGGCGGGGCGTGTCAGTTGCCCTGCTGGATCTCCTTGGCGATCACGAGGCGCTGGATCTGATTGGTGCCTTCGTAGATCTGGAGGAGCTTGGCGTCGCGCATGCACTTCTCCACGAGGTAGTCGCGGGAGTAGCCGTTGCCGCCGAGGATCTGCACGGCGTCGGTGCTGACCTCCATGGCGGTGTCGGTGGCGAAGGTCTTGGCGATGGCGCTCTGCTTGGAATTCTTGATGCCGTGGTCGGTCATCCAGGCGGCCTGCCAGGTGAGGAGGCGGCTGGCTTCGATCTTCTTGGCCATGTCGGCCAGCATGAAGCTGATGGCCTGGTTGGCGAAGATGGGCTGGCCGAACTGGATGCGGTGCTTGGCATAGTCCAGGGCGATCTCGTAGGCGGCGCGGGCCACGCCCACGCCTCCGGCGGCCACCGCGGCGCGCGTCTGGTCCAGGGTCTTCATGGCGATGATGAAGCCCATGCCCTCCTTGCCCAGCAGGTTCACGGCGGGCACCTCGGCGTTCTCGAAGTGCAGCTCCACCTGGTTGGAGGCGCGCTGACCCATCTTGTCGAGGGCCTTGCCGATGCGGAGGCCGGGGGTGTCACGGGGGACCACGATGCAGCTGGTGCCGCGGGCGCCCTTGTCGGGGTTGGTGCTGGCGAAGAGGGTGTAGAAGTCGGCGTAGCCGCCATTGGTGCAGTAGCACTTGGTGCCGTTGATGATGTACTTGTCGCCCTTGAGCTCGGCGCGGCAGGTCATGCCACCCGCATCGGAGCCGGCGTTGGGCTCGGAGAGGCTGAAGGCGGCGAAGACGGGGGCCTCCACCAGCTTGGAGAGCCACTGCTTCTTCTGCTCGTCGGACCCCGCGATGAGGATGGGGGTGATGCCCAGGCCATTGGCCATGATGGAGGTGTAGAGGCCGCCGCAGCCCCAGGCCAGCTCCTCGCACACGAGGGCCTCGTCCACCTGGCTCTTGCCGGGGCCCCCGCAAAACTCGGGCACGAGCGCCTGCAGGTAGCCCAGCTCCCAGGCCTTGTTGTACACGGGGGTCGCCCACTCGCCGGTGTCGTCGTACTGGCGCGCCACAGGGCGCATGACGTTCACGGCGAAGTCGTGGGCCTCGGCCTTCAGGGCCTGCTGCTCAGGGGAGAGGGTGAAATCCAGCATGGGTGGCCTCTTGGAAAGGGCCAGTTTATCGGTCTCACGGGCGTGACCAAGGACTCAATGGCCGACAGGGCAGATCGGCGCAGACCGAACCTCGGGTCGCCCCTGGGTAGGGGCCGGAAGGCCCCTGGGGCGCCGACCATGCGGTAGCCGAATGGTTCCGGCCCAGCCGGGATGGGGCCCGGGCCAGGGTCACATCCGGGCCCTCCGACGTGTCTTCGGTCCCGACCCCAGGTAAGATGGCCTGTTTGCTATTTCACAAGGAGTTGGCATGCGCATCGGCTGCCCCAAGGAGATCAAGAACAATGAGAACCGGGTGGGCCTCACGCCCGCCGGTGCCAAGACCCTCGTGGGTTCCGGGCACCAGGTCTTCGTGGAAACCAAGGCAGGCGAGGGCAGCGGCTTCACCGACGCCGAGTACCAGGCCGCCGGCGCCACCATCCTGGGTACCGCCAAGGAGGTCTTCGACGGCGCCGACATGGTCATCAAGGTGAAGGAGCCTCAGAAGGGCGAGATCGCCATGCTCCGCAAGGGCCAGATCCTCTTCACCTACCTGCACCTGGCCCCCGATCCGGAGCAGACTCAGGGCCTCCTGAAGTCCGGCGCCACCACCATCGCCTACGAGACCATCACGGACGCCCAGGGCCGCCTGCCCCTGCTCACCCCCATGTCCGAGGTGGCGGGCCGCATGGCCGTGCAGATCGGCGCCCAGTACCTCCAGAAGACCAACGGCGGCCGCGGCATGCTGCTGGGCGGCGTCCCCGGCGTGCCTCCCGCGCACGTGCTGGTCCTCGGCGGCGGCGTCGTCGGCGTGAACGCCATCAAGATGGCCGTGGGCCTCGGCGCCCGGGTGACCGTGCTCGACCGCAGCCTGCCCACCCTGCGCTACCTGGATGACATCTTCGGCAACCGCATCGAGACCGTGTGGAGCTCCGACGCCCACGTGGAGGAACTGCTGCCCTCCACCGACCTCGTCATCGGCGCCGTGCTGGTGCCCGGGGCCGCCGCCCCCAAGCTCATCCGCAAGGACATGCTCAAGCTCATGCGCCAGGGCAGCGTGATCGTGGACGTGGCCGTGGACCAGGGCGGCTGCGTGGAGACCACCCACGCCACCACCCACGCCGACCCCATCTACTTCGTGGA
>DATFAX010000069.1:0-40744 GCA_035254125.1 Holophagaceae bacterium
CGAGAACCGCCACTTCTGCATCCTCGCCCCCCTCTCCGAGGTCCAGGCCCAGAGCGAAGGCACCCTCTCCGAAGAGGAAGGCCTCTCCCTGGAGATCTTCGAGGTCAAGGAAGGCGACATGTTCACCCCCCTCGACGACGAGGGTCTGGCCCAGCGCCTGATGGCCCACCTGGATGCCCAGGCCGAGAAGCTGAAGGACGAGGACTGATTCCCTCCCCTCCCTACGGACGAGGCCCCCGATCGGGGGCCTCGTTCTATTCTTGGGGGATGCGCGATCTCTGGGTGGACCCCTTCTCCGGCCTCAGCGGCGACCTCTGGGTGGGCGCCTTCCTGGCCCTGGGCGTGCCCGAGGCGGACCTGAAGGCGGTCCTCCGGCGGCTGCCCTTCGACGACCTGGACCTGAAGGTGGAGACGGTGCTCCGCTGTGGGGTGCAGGCCACCAAGGCCTCCGTGGTCATCGGGGGGAAGGTGGACACGGGCGCCACGCCCCACCTGGCCGAAGGGCCCCTGAAGGGCATCCGGAGGCGGGTGAAGGTGGGGGGGCACGACCACGTGCACGGCCTCTCCTGGCGGGAGGTGGACGAACTGCTCGCCCGCCACCTCGATCCGAAGGTGGCCGGCTTCGCCCGCGAGGCCTTCCGCCGCCTGGGCGAAAGCGAGGCCCTCGTCCATGGCATGCCCCTGGATCAAGTCCACTTCCACGAGGTGGGGGTGAAGGACAGCATCGCCGACGTGGCCCTGGCCGCGGCCGGCTTCGTGCTGCTGGGCGAGCCCCGGGTCCACATCGGCCCCATCGCCACGGGCAAGGGCACCTGGAAGATGGCCCATGGCCAATACCCCATCCCCGGCCCCGCCACCACCTATCTGCTCACGGGCTTCGAGCTGAAGGAGGGCGTGGCGCCCATCGACCGCGAACTCACCACCCCCACCGGTGCCGCTTTGGCCGTGGCCCTGGCGACCACAAAGCGGGCCCCGGCCCGATTCATCCCCGAGCGGGCCGCCTTCGCCGCCGGGGGCTGGGACTTCCCCACCACGCCCAACGTGCTGCGTCTGCAGCTGGGCTCCGTGCCCGCGGGTGCCGCCGAGCTCCTGCAATTGGAGACCAACGTGGACGACGCCACGCCCCAACAGGTGGCCCACGCCCAGGCCCGACTCATGGAGGCTGGGGCGATGGATGCCTGGGTCACCGCCGCCACCTTCAAGAAGGGCCGCAGCGGCTGGGTGGTGGGGGTGATCCTGGAACCGGCGAAGCTGGAGGCCCTCGCGGAGATCCTCGTCGCTGAGCTGCCCACCTTGGGCCTGCGCTGTTGGCCGCTGCAACGGCTGGAGGCGGGCCGGAGCTTCCGGCCTTCGGCCGTGGAGGGCGTGGACCTCAAGGTGGGCACGTGGCCCAAGGCCACCGTGGAGCAACCGGAGTATGACCATGCCGTGAACGTCGCCAAAGCCACCGGGGAGAGCCTCCGGGCCGTGCAGGCGAAGGCGAAGGGCAAGTGATGCTGGATCCCATCCGCTTCGAGGGTCGCGTCCTCTTCCTCACCGAAGACCCGGACCTGCTGGACCGCCAGCTTCATGGTGAAGATTTGGACCGCGCCATCGCCGGTCCGCTGCGGGACCAGATCAGCACCGACGAGATCACCCCGGCCTTCATCTGCTACCACTTTGACGAGAAACTGGGCGACTTCCCCTACCTGGGCCTCCAGGCGGGCGGCCGCTTCCCCTGCAAGGAGGCCCTCGTTCGCGCTGGCGGCTTTGCGGTCAGCGTCTCCGGCAAGCGGCGCGGCAAGGGCAGCAGCCGCGAGGCCAGCCCCTACGCGGAACTCTGCGCGGGCATCCGCCTTGTGATCGCCGAGAGCTTCGAGCGCATCTACCGGCAGAACTGCCAGAACCTCGGGCTGCTCACCAGCACGGACTTCGGGCTGCTCGAGCGGATCCGGCGGCGCGAGGCGATCCCTCTGGCCGAGTTCACCGAGGGGCTCGACCCCATCACCGCCGAGATCGTGCGGCGGGGCGGCCTCTTCGCCTTCAATGCCGCGCGCCTCAAGGGTGAGGTGGCGGTGCCTGTGCCCGCCCACAGCCCCCGGCCCATGACCTACGCCGAGAAGCTCCTGGCCCGTCATACCGTGGTCGACGCGGCGGCGGGGCAGGTGGGGCTCGCCACGGTGGTTCCGGGCGATGGCTGCTTCGTGCAGGCCGACTGGCGCTTCAGCCACGAGTACGTGACGCCCATGGCCGCGAGCTTCCTGCACAAGGCCCTGGGCCTCGAGGCCCGGGTGAAGGATCCGGCCTCGGTGCTGGCCTTCCGGGACCACCTCACCTTCCTTCACCACAGCATGAAGGCCGAGCACCGGGCGAAGGGATTGCTGGAGGTGGCCAACCGCCTGCCTGGCGCCCAGGCGGCCTTCTGCGCGGCCCAGGGCATCCGGGTCCACGGCGAGCTGCCCGATGGCTCGGGCTCCGAGGGCATCTGCCACTCGATCATGGCCGAACGCTACGCCCTTCCGGGCCAGGTGGTGGTGGGCACCGACAGCCACACGCCCCACGCGGGGGCCCTGGGCTGCCTGGCCTTCGGCGTGGGCACCACGGACATCGCCAACGCCTGGGTCACAGGCGACGTGCGCGTCACCGTGCCGGGCACCCTGCGGGTGCAGCTGAACGGCCGCCTCCGCCCCGGCGTGAGCGCCAAGGATCTGGTGCTGCACCTGCTGAAGCAGCCCTACATCCGCGAGGGCGGGGCCCTGGGGCTCGTGGTCGAGTACATGGGCGAAGCCGTGGCGATGCTGGACACCGATGAGCGGGCCACCCTCACGAACATGGCCGCGGAGATCGGGGGCTTCACGGGGCTGGTGGCACCCGACGCGGAGACCGTGCGCTTCGTGCGGGAGCGCCGGGGGATGGAGATTTCGCTGGAGCCCTGGATGCGGGGGGACGAAGGTGCCACCTACGCCCACACGATTACCGTGGACTGCGAAGCCCTGGAGCCCATGCTGGCCAGCCCCGGCGACCCGGGCAACGGCTTGCCCCTCAGCGCGCTGGAAGGTCCCGTGCGCATCGACCTGGCCTACCTGGGCAGCTGCACGGGCGGCAAGCGCGAGGATCTCCGCGCCGCCTACGAGGCCATCCGCCTGGCCGCAACCCAGGGGCGGCGGGTGCCGGACCACGTGCGCTTCTTCGTGCAGTGCGGCAGCGAGGCCGTGCGCCAATACGCCGAAACCCAGGGCTGGATGGACGCCTTCCGCACCGTGGGCGCCACGGTGCTCGGCTCCTCCTGCGGCGCCTGCATCAACGCCGGCCCTGGCGTGAGTGAGCGCCCCGACCAGGTGACCATCAGCGCCATCAACCGCAACTTCCCCGGCCGCAGCGGGCCAGGGCAGATGTGGCTGGCGAGCCCGGCCACCGTGGCCGCCAGCGCCCTGGCAGGGGAGATCCGCGGCGCCTAGGCGCCCGTCTCCTGCAACAGCCAATTCCGGAAGGCCCGCACGGCAGGGCGGTCCGCTGCGTGCTCGGGGGTGGCGAACCAGTAGCTGCGGAGGCCCCTCAGGCGGGTCCCCGGGAAGGGCTCCACCAGCTCGCCTTTCAGCAGCTCTTCCTCCACCAGGAAGGTGGGCAGCAGGGCGAAGCCCAGGTCGGCCTTGGCGGCCTGGATCACCATGAGGTGGCTCTCGAAGCGGGGGCCCCGGCGGCCCTCCACGCCCTTCACGTCGCTGGCCTCCAGCCACTCCTCCCAGCCCTGGGGCCGGGTGGCCATCTGGAGCAGGGTGTGCCGGGCCAGGTCTCCGGGCCCCGCGAGGGGCTCCGCGAAGACCAGGCGGGGGCTGGCCACCACCACCGCCTCCTCATCGAAGAGGCGGTCCAGGCGGGCGCCGGGCCAACGGCCCTCCCCCAGGTGGATGGCGGCGTCCAGTTCCTCGGCCTCGAAATCGAAGGGGTAGAGGCGGGTGTGGAAGGCCACCTGCACCTCGGGGTGGGCCCGGGCGAAGGCCGGGAGGCGGGGGATGAGCCAGCGGGTGCCGAAGGTGGGGAGGATGGCCAGGTTCAGGAGGCCCCCCTCGCCCCGGGAAGCCTTCACCTCCAGGGTGGCCGCCTCCAGGCGGGCCAAGAGGGGCCCCACCTTGGCGGCGTAGGCCTCGCCGGCGGGCGTGAGCCGGATGCGCTGCCGCACCCGCTCGAAGAGGAGTACCCCTACCTCTGCCTCCAAGCTGGCCACGGCCCGGCTCACGGCCCCCTGGGTGAGGTTCAGCTCCTGGCCGGCCCGGGTGAAGCTGCCCAGGCGGGCCGCCGCCTCGAAGGCCTGGAGGCCGGGCAGGGAGGGAAGGAGGCGAGCCACTTGATGAGTGTAACGCATGAACTTGTGCGAACAATTCGTTTGTGACCCGTCACATCCATGCCGAAAGATGATCCAAGGCACAAGGACGTTCAGGCAACGGACGCCGGGATGCCAGGAGATCTTGGACATGCTTCAGATTCATGAGACGGCCCTCTGGACCCTCCTGGAAGACCTGGCCGGCACCCGCCGGGCCACCAGCCTCCTGACGGCGGTGGCGGTGCCCGAGGCCCTGAAGCGTGAAGACGATGGCCGCATCACCCGGGCCGAGCTGGCCATGGCCCTGAACCTCCTGCTGGTGGAGGACGTGATGAAGCGCGTGCCCATGGCCCAGGCCTACGTGCGGGACGCCGTGCGGGCCGGCCGCCAGCTCACTTTCGACCACGGCGCCCTGCGCACGGTGGCCGCGCCCTGCGGGCAGCTGCCCGCCGGGGAGGAAGCCATCGCCCGCGTGCTGCGACCCCTGGGCTACGCCGTGGCAGGCGTCTACCCCCTGGACCGCCTGGGGATGACGGGCCGCGCCTACGCGCACCAGGACTTGCCCGCGGGCATCCCCCAGTTCTTCGTGTCCGAGCTGCATCCCGAGCGCTTCAGCCCCGCCTTCCAGGCGGCGGTCCAGCGTGTAGTGTCCACCAGCGTGGATCCGCTGCCCACCTGGGCCCTGAACCTCCTGGAGGTGCTGGGCGCCGAGGGCGAGCTGCCCCTCACCCAGGCCGTGCGCCTGCTGCCCAACTTGGTGGCCTGCTTCGACCGCCAGCACGAGGAGCCGACCCTGGCGGACTACGAGACCCTCTTGGCCGAGAGCAAGGAGATGGCCTGGATCGCCACCGAGGGCAACGCCTTCAATCACGCCACCGACCGCGTGGCCGACGTGGCCGCCGTGGCCCAGGCCCAGAAGGACCTCGGCCGGCCCATGAAGGAGAAGCTCGAAGTGGGCTCCGAGGGCCGGGTGATCCAGACCGCTTTCCGCGCGGCCATGGTGGAGCGCCTCTTCGTCACCGAGGGGGGCTCCCTGGCGGCCCAGGTGGTGCCCGGCTCCTTCCACGAGTTCATCACCCGCCACGAAACGCAGGCCGGGATCCTCGATCTCCGTTTTGACAGCTCCAACGCCCAGGCCATCTTCAAGATGACCAGTGTGGAGTGCTGAGGATGGATGCTGCGCAACAGAAGGCCGAACTGGGATCCCTGCTGGGTGCCGACGCCCTGCTCACCGAAGGCCCCGACCTCGCCAAGTATGAGCAGGGCTGGCGCTACGGGCAGGGCCGCGCCCTGGCTGTGGCCCGCCCCGGCACCACGGCGGAGGTCTCGAAGGTGCTGGCCTTCTGCCACCGCCACGGTGTGAAGGTGGTGCCCCAGGGCGCCAACACCGGCCTCGTGGGCGCCTCCACGCCCGACGCCTCCGGCCACATGCTGGTGCTCTCCCTGGAGCGCCTCACCAAGCGGCTGGAGGTCGACGCCACGGACCGCACGGCCCTGGTGGATGGCGGCGTGCTCCTGAGCCAGCTCAACGGGGCCCTGGAGCCCCACGGCCTCTTCTACCCCATCGACCTGGGCGCCGATCCCAGCATCGGCGGCATGGTGGTCACCAACACAGGCGGCACGCGCCTGCTCAAGTACGGCGACGTGCGCCGGAACCTGCTGGGGGTGGAGCTGGTGCTGGCCGACGGCACCGTGGTGGACGCCCTGAACCGCCTCCGCAAGAACAACACCGGCCTGGACCTGGGCCAGCTCATGGCGGGCACCTTCGGGGCCTTCGCCGTGGTCACGGGCGCCGTGGTGCAGGTGGTGCCCAAGCCCAAGCAGCAGGCCGTGGCCATGGTGGCGGCCCAGGACGGCGAAGCGGTGCTGGCGCTCCTGCGGGCCCTCGAAGGGCAGCTGGGCGACGTGCTGAGCGCCTACGAGGTCATCAGCGCGGAGGCCTTCAGCCCGGTCTTCACCCATCACCCCACCCTGCGCAACCCCTACGGCGCCGCGGCGCCGGCGCCCTTCACGGCCCTGGTGGAGCTGAGCAGCACCCTGCCCGCCGAGGCCCTGGCCCTGGGCGACCTGCTGGAGGGCAGCCTGGGCGCCTTCCTGGAGACCGAGGCCGGCGAGGGCATCCTCGACGTGTTCATGGGCAAGGCCGAGGACTTCTGGGCCATCCGCCACCACGTGAGCGAGAGTCTGCGCCATGAGGGCAAGGTGCTGGCCTTCGACCTCAGCGTGCCCCGCAGCCGCATGGCCGCCTTCCGGGAGGCCGTGGTGGCGGAGCTGGCCCAGAGCCACCCCTTCATCCGGGTCTGCGACTTCGGCCACTGGGGCGACGGCGGCACCCACTTGAACCTGGTCTGGAAGGAGGCCGAGGCCCCCAGGCCCACGGTGGAGCTCATCGCCGAGCTGCAGCCCCGCATCTACGGGCTCTGCGTGGAGGGCTTCCAGGGCTCCTACAGTGCCGAGCACGGCGTGGGCCCCCACAACCAGGCCAGCTACGACCGCTTCACCCCGGAGCCCGTGAAGGCCCTGGCCCGAGCGCTGAAGGGCCACCTGGACCCGAAGGGCATCCTGGGCACTGTGAAGCTGGGCTGACTGGGCCGGTTCCTTGGGATCGACGACCTTGACCGGCCTGCTTCTAGACCGGTTCAATGGGCTTTTCCGGATCCTTGAGGGCCGAGATTGCGCACCGCCGCCATCGCTGCGTCCCGGATCCATTTTCCGAGGATCCGCCCATGGCCCTTCGTTCCCCCCTGCTGCTCGGCGCCTGCCTGATGATCGCCGGAACCCCCGGCCCCGCTGGAGTTCCCGTGAAGCCCGAGTCCACCGCTCCCGCCCTGCTCGCCCCCTGGAAGGGGCCCTTTGGCGGCGTGCCGGCGTGGTCCACGGTGAAGCCCGAGGCCTTCCCCGAAGCCTTCCGGCTGGCCATGGATGCCCAGCGAGCCGCGATCCAGCGGATCACGGACAACCCCGCCCCGGCCACCTTCGAGAACACCATCCTGGCCTTCGAACAGTCCAGCGAGGTCCTGGATCGCGTGAACATCCTGTTCGGGGTCTACACGGCCACCTTGAACACGGGCGTGGTGCCGAAGCTCGAAGCGGAGATGGCGCCCAAGCTGGCGGCCTTCGGGGATGAGATCACCCAGAACCGGGCCCTCTTCACCCGCATCGAGGCGGTGTACCAGAGCCCAGCCAAGGCCAAGCTCACCCCGGAACAGCAGCGCCTCACCTGGGTCCACTACACCAACTTCCTGCGCAGCGGCGCCAAGCTCGATGCGACCCAGAAAGCCCGCCTGGGCGCCCTCAATCAGCGCCTGGCAGCCCTTTCCACCCAGTTCAACCAGCACCAGCTGGCGGAGGAATCCGACCGCTTCACTGTGATCGAACGGGCCGAGGATCTCGCGGGCCTCGGCGATGACTACCGCGCCGCTGCCGCCCGGGCCGCGGAGAAGCGCGGGCTGAAGGGCAAGTGGGTCGTCGACAACACCCGCTCCGCCGTGGACCCCTTCCTGGCCTACGCACAGAACCGGGGCCTCCGTGAAAAGGTCTGGCGCACCTTCGTGAACCGGGGGGACCACGGTGACGGGCACGACAACAAGGCCATCGCTACGGAGATGCTCCAGTTGCGCCAGGAACGCGCCAAGCTGCTGGGGTACAAGTCCCACGCCCACTGGTCCGTGGAGCCCTCCATGGCCGGCACCCCGGAGAAGGCCATGGCCCTGATGGAGGCCGTGTGGAAGCCCGCCGTCGCCGCCGTGAAGGCGGACGTGGCGGCCATGCAGGCCCTGGCCGATGAGGAGAAGGCCGGCCTCAAGATCGAACCGTGGGACTACCGCTTCTACGCGGAGAAGGTGCGCAAGGCCAAGTACGACTTGGACCTCAATGAAGTCACGCCCTACATGCAGCTGGAGAAGCTCCGCGAGGGCATGTTTTGGGCCGCGGGTCGGAATTACGGGCTCACCTTCACCCGGCTCTCCGGCATCGAGGTTCAACACCCGGACGTCACCGTCTACGAGGTGAAGGACGCCCAGGGCAAGCACGTGGGGCTCTGGTACTTCGATCCCTTCGCCCGGGCCGGCAAGCGCTCCGGGGCCTGGATGAACGAGTACCGCACCCAGCAACGGGCGGGGGGGAAGGCGGTCACCCCCATCGTGTCCAACAACTCCAACTTCGTGAAGGGCGCCCCCGGGGCCCCGGTGCTCATCTCCTGGGATGACGCCCGCACCCTCTTCCACGAGTTCGGCCACGCCCTCCATGGTCTCCTGTCGAACTGCACCTACCCCACCCTGGCGGGCACCAACACGGCCCGGGACTTCGTGGAGTTCCCCTCCCAGATCAACGAGCACTGGTTCGACACCCCCGAGGTGCTGAACCGCTTCGCCGTGCACTACCAGACGGGGAAGCCGCTGCCCCAGGCCCTCGTGGACAAGATCAAGAAGGCCGGCACCTTCAACGAGGGCTTCCACACCATGGAGTACCTGGCCTCCGCCGTCATCGACATGAAGCTGCACATGACCCAGGGCCCCGTGGATCCCGCCGCCTTCGAGAAGGAGGAGCTGGGCCGCCTGGGCATGCCCAACGAAATCGTGATGCGCCATCGCATTCCGCAGTTCGGCCACATCTTCTCCACGGGCCTCGGCGAATACTCCTCCGGCTACTACGCCTACCTCTGGAGCGACGCCCTCACGGCCGATGCCTGGGAAGCCTTCACGGAAGGGAAGGGCCCCTGGGACCCGGAGGTCGCCGCCCGGTTCAAGCAGGAGATCCTCTCCACGGGCAATACCCGGGACCAGGGAGAATCCTTCCGGGCCTTCCGCGGCCGTGACGTCAACACCGACGCGCTGATGCGGAAGCGGGGCTTCCTGAAGCAGTAGGGCCGGCCCCAAAGACAGGAAGGCCACGAAGCAGGGTTCGCTTCGTGGCCTTTTTCCTTTTTCGCGCCTTCGTGGTGAGATTTCCCATGGCCCCCACGACCCTCCGCGCCCTCATGAGCCGCCTGCGGCACCCCGAGCGGGGCTGCCCCTGGGACTTGGAGCAGGATCACCAATCCCTCGTGCGCCACCTGCGGGAGGAGACCGCCGAGGTGCTGGAGGCCCTGGCCGCGCACAAGCCCGGCGATCCGGCCTCGGAGGCCCACCTCAAGGAGGAGCTGGGCGACCTTTGGCTGCAGGTGGTCTTCCATGCGCAGATGGCGGCGGACCGCGGCGCCTGGGACCTGGCGGATGTGGAGCGCGCCATCGTGGAGAAGCTGGTGCGCCGTCATCCCCACCTCTTCGGGGACGTGGACGTGGCCGGTTCCGAGGAGGTGCTCGTGAACTGGGACGCCATCAAGGCTGAGGAGCGCACGGCCAAGGGCCTTCCCGCGAAGAAGCGGCTGCTGGAGGGCACCGCCCACCTCTCCCCCCTGGATGAGGCCATGGAGATCGGGAAGCGCTGCGCCAAAGTGGGCTTCGAGTGGCCCGATCTCGAGGGCGTCCTGGACAAGGTCAAGGAGGAGGTCGCGGAGCTGCAGGCCGAGAGCGATCCCGTGCGGGTGGAGGCGGAGTTCGGCGACGTGCTCTTCTCCCTCGTGCAGTGGGCCCGCCGCAAGGGCGTGGACCCCGATGCGGCCCTGCGCAAGCAGATGGTGCGCTTCCGGGGCCGCTTCGAGGCCGTGGAGGATGACGCCCTGGCCCACGGGGGCTGGGTGAACCGCACCCTCGACGAGATGGAGGCCCAGTGGCAGGCCGCGAAGCTCCGGAACCGGTCCCACGAGTAGCTCCCAATCCAGGTGACGCCGGGGCCCGGCAACTGTGGTTAGCTTGGTCCCAACACGGCAATCCCGGCCTGGACCCATCCCATGACTCCGCTGCCCTTCTACATCGTCACCCTCACCCATCCGGATCCGGAGGAGGGGCTGATCTACGGCCGGCGGCTGGGGGATGATGCCCTGCCCGAGCTGCGCCTGGACCTCTGGCCCGACCGGGATCCCGCGGAGATGGTGAGCGTGCTCCAGCGACGCTGCCTCGTGACCTGTCGGCGCAAATCTGAGGGCGGCCACTGGCCCGACAAGGACGAGGCCGGGCGGCTGGCCCATCTCAAGCGCGCCGCCGACGCCCGTCCCGCCTGGCTGGACCTGGAATGGGATCTGAAGGTGCCCGCCTGGTTCGAGCCCCACCGCACCCACACGCGCCTCCTGCGCAGCGTGCACGTGGCGGAAGGCGTGTTCGACCTGGACGAGCGCCTGAAGGCCTTGCCTGAGGGGGATGCCTGGAAGTGGGTGGGCCGCGCCGGGCGGCTGGCGGACAATGCGCGCCTCAAGGCGCCCCTGGCTTGGGCCCACGACCATGAGCTCCGCCTGAGCGCCTTCCTGATGGGCCCCAAGGGGATGGTGAGCCGAGTGATGCAGGGCGCGTGGAATGGCGCCTTCACCTACGCCTGCCCGGATGATGGGCCCCCGGCGGCACCGGGGCAGTTGCCCCTGGGCACCCTCCGCAGCTGGCGGGTGGCCAAGCTCCACAAGGACCACGGCATCTGCGGCGTCATCGGCTCCCCGGTGCTGCATAGCCGCAGCCCGGAATATCACACGCCGCGGTTCCAGCGCTCCTGGAAGGACCTCGTGTACCTGCCCCTGGAATGTGCGGAGGCCGAGGAGGCGGTGGAGGCCCTGGAGGCCCTGCCGGTGCTGGGCCTTTCCATCACGGCGCCCCTCAAGCTGAGCCTGCCTGAGGCCCTGGGCCTTCGTGGGCCGCTCAACACCCTCTGGCGGCGGCGACCGGGCGAACCTTGGCAGGGGGTGAACACCGATGTGGAGGCCCTCAGGGCCCAGCTGCAGGGCCGCGCCAAAGGACCGGTGCTCATCCTGGGCGATGGCGGCGTGGCCGGGGCCAGCCGCGACGTGGCCGAGGCCATGGGCTTCAGCGTGGTGATGGTGAAGCGGCGGGCTCAGCCGATGCCGATGTCCCTGAGCACCCTCAAGCCGGTGGGCGTGATCCAGGCCACGAGCCTGGGCATGGATCCCGAAGACCCCATGCCGTTCCCGGAGCTCCTCTCGGCGGCGTTGCCCTCCCTCAAGTGGGCGGTGGAGTGGGTCTACAAGGAGAAGACGGCCTTCGCCCGGTGGGCCGTAGCCCACAACCTGGATCTGGTGTCCGGGGAGACCCTCTTCGAGCTCCAAGCGGAGGCCCAGAGCCGGCGTTTCATCGCGGGTTGCGGGGGCTGACCGTGCGGCTCCTGCTGGTGGAGGACAAGGACAGCTTCCGGCGCCTGCTCGAGCAGGCCCTGGTGGGGTCGGCCTTCGAGGTCACGGCCACGGGGGATCCCCGGGAGGCCCTGCAGGCGCTGGATCAGGGCCCCTTCGATGTCCTCGCCACGGATCTTCGATTGCCGGGCCTGTCGGGGCTGGAGCTGATCCACCGGGCCAAACGGATCCAGCCGGGCCTCCGGGTGCTGCTCATGAGCGCCTTCGCTGAGGCCAAGGACATCGTGGAGGCCATGCAGGCGGGGGCCGACGATTTCCTTCCCAAGCCCTTCGATCTGGACGCCTTCCTGGGCCTGCTGGACCGGCTCCGGGCCCTGGCGGCCGCGCCGCCGCCCAATGTCCAGGAACCTTGGGTGGCCGCGAGCCCCGCCCTGCGGGACCTGGACGCGGCCCTGCGGAAAGCGGCCGAAGCCACGGTGCCGGTGCTCTTCCTCGGGCCTCGGGGGGCGGGGAAGGGCCGTGCGGCCCGGCGCCTCCACATCCTGCGTCATCCCAAGGAACCCTACCTCTCCCTCGCCGCGGAGGCCCTGGGCCCCGAAGGGGTGCCGGAACAGCAACGCCGGCTGGTCGCGGGGGGCAGCCTGTTCCTCCAGGGCCTGGACCTGGTGGGACCCGCCGCTGGGGATGCCCTGATGCGCCAGGTGGAGGGGCCCGGGCTCCGGTGGATGGCCGGGGCCGTGGCTGCGCCGGAGTCCCGACTCCGGGAGCGCTTCGGGGTCCTGGAGCTGCAGGTTCCGGGGCTTCGCGAGCGACGGGAGGACATCCTCCCCCTCTTCCGGCTCTGCCTGGAGCGGGCCTGCCAGCGGGAGGGGCGGCTCAGCCCCCAGCTGGACCGGGCCTCGGAGCGGGAGCTGCTGGAGCACACCTGGCCCGGCAACCTCCGTGAACTGGAGGCCCTGGCCCTGCGGGCCGCGCGCTTCCACCGGGGGCCGGTGATCCGGGGGTTCCGGGATCTGGGCCTCGCAGAGCAGGAGCCCCTGATCTTGGGCTGGCCTGAGCCCGGCAACCTGGAGGCCATGCAGAAGGAGGTGGCCCGGCAGGCCGAAGCGCGCCTCCTCCGGCGGGCCCTGGAGCGGGCCGGGGGTGATCTGCCCCGGGCGGCCGAGGCCCTGGAACTCACCGTGCGGGTGCTGGGCCAACGTCTCCGGGAGCACGGCATCCCCATCGAGGGATGACCCGGCATACTAAGGGCATGAACGTCCCCCCCGTCCAGCCCCTGGAGCACCGTTCGGCGGAGGCCCTCCATCGGGCCGTGCTGGGGGGCTTGCAGGGTCTGCAGTCCGTGGTGGTGGGGAAGGAGGTGCAGGTGCGTCGCGCCCTGGCCACCCTGCTGGCGGGGGGGCATCTCCTCTTGGAGGATGTACCCGGCGTGGGGAAGACGACGCTGGCCAAGGGGCTGGCGAAGCTCCTGGGCGGAAGTTTCCAGCGGGTGCAGGGCACCAACGACCTGCTGCCCTCCGACCTCCTCGGGGTGCACCTCTGGGACGGCACGGCCCAGGCCTTCCGGTTCCAGCCGGGTCCCGTGTTCTGCAACGTGCTGCTCCTGGATGAACTGAATCGCATCGGGCCCAAGACCCAAAGCGCCCTCCTGGAAGTGATGGTGGAGGGGCAGGTGACCCTGGACCGGAGCACCCATCCCCTGCCGGATCCCTTCTTCGTGGTGGCCACCCAGAATCCCCTGGATCATGCCGGCACCTTCCCCCTGCCCGAGAGCCAGCTGGATCGCTTCACCTGCGTGCTCCACCTGGGCTATGCCGATGCCTCCGCTGAACGGAAGGTGCTCCAGGGCACGGCGGGCACGGAGCAATTGGGTCGCCTCACCCCCACCCTCGACCTGGAAGGCTGGCGCCTGGTGCGGCACGAGGTCCAGGGCCTGCGCCTCAGCGATGCGCTGCTGGATTACGCGGAGCGTGTGGCCCAGCGGTTGCGGCAGTCCGGCGCATTCTGCTCCACCCGGGCCCTGAGGCACTGGCTGCGCATGGGCCAGGCCGAAGCGTGGCTCTCCGGGAGGGACTTCGTCACGCCCGATGACCTCCAGGCCACTTTCGGGGATGTCATGGCCCACCGGGGCACCTTGGACGACCGGCGCCTGGCGCGGGCCGAGCGGCGCGATCAGCTGGGCCGCCTCGTGGCGGAGATCCCGGTGGGCTGGAAACCGTGAGCGACGCCGAGTTCGAGGAACCCAACGAAGCCCACCATCTGGGCCGGGTGCTGCGGGAAGCCCGTCTGGCCAAGACCCTCAGCCGGGAGGTCCTCGCCGAGGAAGTGAACCTCCACCCCTCGCAACTGCAGGCCCTGGAGGAGGGGCGCTGGAAGGCCTTCCCCCCCGGGGGCGTGCGGCCCCTCGTGCGCCAGTTGGCGGATCGCCTGGAGGTGGACCTCACGGAGCACGTGGAGGCCTTTGAGGATCTGCCAGGGCTGCCGGAGCCGCCGCCGGTGGATCCGGCCCAGGAGCGCATGGAGCGCTGGGCCGTGGTTGGTCTCAGTGTGCTGAGCGTCCTCCTCCTGATCTGGCTCCTGGTGCCCGGTCCCCGCCTGGGCCAGAAGCAACCCACCCTCACCTGGCTTCCGGAGCATCCAGGATCCTACGTGCCGCCGCCCCCGCCGCCGTCCCAATCCGCCTACCCCGTGCTCGGCGACATGCTTCCCGAGGCCCCCCGCACGGAGGCGGGCATCCTGGTGAGCCTGCGGGCCCAGGACGTGGCGGAAGCCGTGCTGGAAGGGGAGGGGGGCCTGCGCCTCACCCGGACGCTGCGCGTGTCCGAGCCCTGGAAGCTGCGGGTGAAGGGAGCCTTCCGCCTCCAGCTCAGCAACGCGGGCGTGGTCCGGGCCGAGGTGGCCGGGGAGGCCATCGACCATGGAGCTGCGGTCGGCGAGGATTGGGAGGGGCGTTTCGATGCGGAAGGCCGTTGGCTCAAGCCGAAGCCCAAGGCCCTGCCCGTGGGTGGAGCCCCCGAGACCGAAGATTCCCCGGAGTAGCCGTGCACCCGATCGTCCAGAAATTCCTCGCCAACCAGCTGCCCGATCCCATGGTGAGCGCGCTGTTGGGCGGTGCCCTCCCCGTGCCCCCCTTGGACCTGCTTCAGGCCCTCGCCCACGCGGCCCTCCAGGCGGAGCACCCCCACCAAGCCAAGGCCCAGGGCACCTTCGAAGGCATGCCGGAATCCTTGGTGGCCGGCGTGTTGCTGGGGCCCATCGAACCCGCGGACCCCCTCCGGCTGATCCTGCGCTACCGCAAGGAGATGAGCCTCCTGGATCCGGCCTTGCTCCATGGGGGCATCACTGCCGCGATCCTCGTGGAGGCCGTGCCCTACCTCCCCGGGCCCGCCCTCTCCATCGTCTCCAATAACCAGGTGAAGTGGTTGGAGCGCCCCGAGATCCTCGACCTCCTCGAGGAACATCCGGAGTGTGATTACAACCTCAAGCGGCGCATCGAGGAGTTTCGCTTCGACGTGCTCAAGCAAGGGCCCGAGAGCCTCAAGCAGGAGCGCCTCGCGGTCATCGACGATGTGGAAGCCGGGCGCCTCGACAAGGCCTGGGCCGAGCTGCCCATGCCCAAGGAGGAGCTGCCAACGGGCGTGGACGCCGACCGCCGCCAGGGCGACGAGCCCTTCGAGGGTGAGGAACGCCGGGCCAAGCCGGCGGGGGACGAGCCCATCCTGGACGAGGATGGCAATCCCGTGAGCCTCAGCCTCACCCAGCGCATCATGCGGCTGAAGACGAACCAGAAGATCATGCTGGCGACCAAGGGCGGCAAGGAGGAACGCACCATCCTCATCCGCGAGGCCAACCGCCTCATCCAGGTGGCCGTGATCCGCAATGGCCGGATCACCGAAGGCGAAGTCGCCTATATCTCCGCCATGCGCACGGTGAACGAGGAGGTGCTCCGCGTCATCGCCGCCAACCGCGACTGGATGAAGAAATACACCATCTACAAGAGCCTGGTCATGAATCCCAAGACCCCGCTGCCCATCGCCATGACCCACTTCAAGCGGCTCCAGGAGGCGGACATCAAGCTCATCATGAAGGACAAGAACGTCCCCGAGATGCTGCGGCGCGAGGCCAAGCGCCTGCTGGAGGCCAAGGCTGCTGGCCGTCCCGGTTCCTGAGGTCCGTTTTTGCCCCATGTGAAGACGGGCCGCCAAAGGGCGGCCCGTCTTCGTTTCCCCCGGCCTTCAGGCGATCAAGCCGTCGATGATGGCGTTCAGCGTGGCGCTGGGGCGCATGGCTGCGGCGGTCTTGGCCTGGTCCGGGTGGTAGTAGCCACCCATGTCCACGGGCTTGCCCTGGGCACCGATGAGCTCGGCGTTGATGGTGCCCTCCTTGGCCTCCAGGGCCTGGGCCACGGGGGCGAAGCGGGCCTGGAGGGTCGCATCCTTGGTCTGGGTGGCCAGGGCCTGGGCCCAGTAGAGGGCCAGGTAGAAGTGGCTGCCGCGGTTGTCGATCTGCCCCACCTTGCGGGCGGGGCTCTTGTCGTTGTCGAGGAACTTGGCGATGGCCAGGTCCAGGGTCTCCGCCAGCACGCCGGCCTTGGCGTTGCCGAAGGTGTTGGCCACGTGCTCCAGGGAGGCGCAGAAGGCGCTGAACTCGCCCAGGCTGTCCCAGCGCAGGTAGCCCTCCTGCTGGAACTGCTGCACGTGCTTGGGGGCGGAGCCGCCGGCACCGGTTTCAAACAGGCCACCGCCGCCCAGGAGGGGCACGATGGAGAGCATCTTGGCGCTGGTGCCCAGCTCGATGATGGGGAAGAGGTCCGTGAGGTAGTCACGCAGCACGTTGCCCGTGACGCTGATGGTGTCGAGGCCCTTGCGGATGCGCTCGCAGCTCACCTTCATGGCCTCCACGGGGCTGAGGATGCGGATGTCCAGGCCCGTGGTGTCGTGCTGCTTGAGGTACGTCTCCACCTTGGCGATGAGCTGGCGATCGTGGGCTCGGTCCTTGTCCAGCCAGAAGATGGCGGGCGTGTTGGAGAGGCGGGCGCGGGTCACGGCCAGCTTCACCCAGTCCTGGATAGGCGTGTCCTTGGTCTGGCACATGCGGAAGATGTCGCCGGCCTCCACCTGCTGCTCCAGCAGGGTGGCGCCCTGGGCGTCCACCACCCGGACCGTGCCGGCGGCCTCGGCCTTGAAGGTCTTGTCGTGGGAGCCGTACTCCTCGGCCTTCTGGGCCATGAGGCCGACATTGGGAACACTGCCGAGGGTGGCGGGATCGAAGGCGCCGTTCACCCGGCAGTCGTCCAGCACCGCCTGGTACATGGGGGCGTAGCAGCGGTCGGGGATCATGGCGAGGGTGTCCTGCAGCTTGCCCTCCGCGTTCCACATCTTGCCGCTGTCACGCACCACCACGGGCATGGAGGCGTCCACGATGATGTCGTTGGGCACGTGCAGATTGGTGATGCCCTTGGCGGAGTCCACCATGGCCAGGGCGGGGCCGCTGGCGTAGGCGGCCTGGAGGTCCGCCTCGATGGCGGTGCGCTGGGCCTCGGGCAGGGCCTGAATCTTGGCGAGCAGATCCCCAAGGCCATTGTTGGGGTTCACGCCCAGGCCCTTGAGGGCGTCGGCATGCTTCTCAAAGACATCCTTGAAGAATACGGAGACGGCGTGGCCGAAGAGCACGGGGTCCGAGATCTTCATCATGGTGGCCTTGAGGTGCAGGGAGAGGAGGAGCCCCTCGCGCTTGGCGGCGGCCACCTGCTCGGCGTAGAACGCGCGCAGGGCTTTGGCGCTCATGCAGGAGCTGTCGATGACCTCGCCAGCCTTGAGGGTGGTCTTCTCCTTGAGGACCTTGACGGAACCATCGGCAGCCACGAACTCGATGCGCACGGTGGTGGCCTCGGGCACGGTCACCGAGGTCTCGCTGCCGTAGAAATCGCCGGCGGTCATGTGGGCCACGCGGGACTTGGACTCCGAAGACCAGGCGCCCATCTTGTGGGGGTGCTTCTTGGCAAAGTTCTTCACGGAGAGGGGGGCGCGGCGATCGGAGTTGCCTTCGCGGAGGACGGGGTTCACGGCGCTGCCGAGGACTTTTGCGTACTTGGCCTGGATGGCCTTCTCCTCGTCGTTGGCGGGCACTTCGGGGTAGTCGGGTACCGCGAACCCCTGGGACTGGAGCTCCTTGATGGCCGCGGCCAGCTGCACGATGGATGCGCTGATGTTCGGGAGCTTGATGATGTTGGCCTCGGGCTTGAGGGCCAGTTCGCCCAGCAGGGAGAGGTTGTCCGCCACCCGCTGATCCTCCCGCAGGCGCTCGGGGAAGGCGGCCAGGATGCGGCCCGCCAGGGAGATGTCGGAGGTGGTGACTTCGACGCCGGTGCCCTTCGTGAAGGCCTGGATGATCGGCAGCAGCGAATGGGTGGCCAGGGCGGGCGCTTCGTCGATCTGCGTCCAGATGATCTGCTGGGGGGTCATGGGGGCTCCTGGGTGAAGTCTCGGACTGCGGCCGCCTGCCGCCCCTGCGGGGGCGTGCTTGGCGCAACCCCCCATTCTACCGATGGCGAAGGATCTTCACCTCAGTTGTGCAGAAGCTCACGGGAGGGGCGGCGGGACAGGCGCGGGAGCTTCGGTGGAGATCGGAATCAGCCTGTCCGCGGGCCTGCACGCGTCGGTCCGATCCCGATCGGCTGAACCGCTCCAATCAAACGGCCCCCGAAGGGGCCGATTGACTGGAGCGGGCGATCGGGATCGAACCGACGACGTTCAGCTTGGGAAGCTGACATTCTGCCACTGAATTACGCCCGCGAGCGCAATCCCGATGCTACTTCAAAGGGGCGCGTTGGGCAAGGTCGGCGGGTGCGGGGGCCTGTGGGGCATGGGTTCGCAGGTTTTCCATGACCCAGGCGAGCAGGGCATCGCCGCCCTTCACCCCCTGCTCGGCGATCCAGAGGGGGGTGGTGAGGATGGCCGCATGTTCCGGTCGCAATTTCACGGCGTCCTTCTCGGTGCAGACGAGCAGCTTGCCGCCGCAGGCCCGGGCCTCCTCGGGCAGCAGCGCGAAGCGTCGGAGGGATGGGATGGCGTGGTCCGGGAAGGCGTGGGATCCCGCCACCTTCAGGCCAGCGGTCACCAGGTCCTGGTAGAAGGCCTCCGGATGGCCCAGGCCGCACCAGGCGTAGACGGGGTGAAGTTCAGGGCGGGGCAGGGGGATCCGGGCGCCGCTTCCCCACTCCCGCAGCGCCTGGATCTGGAAGTCCACCCAAAAGATGGGCCCGCCGGAGCCATGGTCGTTCCACCAGGCTTCGATGGCGGTGCGGTCCCCGACTTGGCCGCTCCGGGTGACCACGAGGGCATGGGCCCGACGGGCGCTGGTCATGGGTTCGCGCAGGTCGCCCAGGGGCAGGGTGCGGCCATTGCCCCAGCGCCGGACTCCGTCCAGGAGGAGCAGGTCCAGATCCCGGTGCAGGGCCCGATGCTGGAACCCATCGTCCAGGAGCAACGCGCGCGGGGCGGGGTCGGAGGCCAGGGCGTATCGGGCCCCGACGACGCGCTTCCGGGCCACCACCACGCGGCCTTCGCCGAGGCGGCGGGCCATGAGGAGGGGCTCATCCCCGCAGACCCGGGCTTCGCTGGTGGGGGCCACGGCCATGGGGTCCACCTTTCGGGATCCGCCGTATCCCCGGGAGATGATGGCGTTGGACCAGCCCGCCTGCGCCAGGCCCTCGGCCAGGAACAGGGTCAGGGGCGTCTTGCCGGTGCCGCCGGTGCTGAGGTTGCCGATGGATATGACCGGGGCGTCGACCCGGGCCGCCCGCTCGGGGTGGTCATCGAAGGCCCGGTTCCGGGCGCCCACCACGGCCCCGTAGAGGGGGGAGAGGGGAGCGGCGAGCCAACGCAACAGGGACATGAGGTCAGGCTATCAGGCTGGAGACCGGAGGCTGGAGGCCGGCGTGCCCTGGGTACGATGGGAGGCGGTGGGTCGCGATCCACCTCCAGCCTCCAGCCTGATCGATCAGCCCCCGGACTCCCCATGAGCGATGGCATCCTCCTCCCCAAGATCCCCCGTGGCACCCTGCTTCCGGAACCCGAGCGCGTGGCCCGGCTGCAGGAGGCCCTGCCCCAGATCCGGGCGGTGCTGGAGGGGGAAACGGACCCCGTGGCCGTGCAATCCACCTTGGCCTGCCTGCTCTGGGAGACCCTGGTTCAGAGCAACTGGTGCGGCTTTTACCGGGTGGTGGCTCCGGAGATGCTGGCCGTGGGGCCTTATCAGGGGGGCATGGGCTGCCTCCGCATTCCCTTCCACAAGGGCGTGTGCGGGGCGGCGGCCCGGACCCTGGCCACGCAGCGAGTTCCCGACGTCCACGCCTTCCCCGGCCACATCGCCTGCGACGATGCCACCCGCAGTGAGCTGGTGATCCCCGTGGTGGCCCGGGGCGCCCTCCGGGGGGTTCTGGACCTGGATTGCCCCCATCTGGAAGGGTTCGGGGCCCGGGAGGCCCAGATCCTGGAGGACTTCCTGGGGGGCGGTTGGATGGAAGGTTTGAATTGGAGCGAGCTGAGTTAAGCTAAGTCAACCTCCGGGAACCGCATGGCCGAGACCAGCTTCATCGAGCAGAGCAAGCTTCACTTCGGTGAGGGGCAGGTTGTCTTCTCCCAGGGGGAGATGGCCCAGCAGATGTACATCATCCTCAATGGCAAGGTGCGCCTGTACAACGGCCCCGAGGCCAAGGGAGAGTGGGCCGAGGAATATGGCAAGGGCGACTTCTTCGGAGAAGGCAGCCTCCTGGAAGCCCTGCCCCGCACCCACACCGCCATCGCCCTGGAGGAGTCGGATCTCATCGCCATCAACCGGGGCACCTTCCTGCGCATGATCCGGCAGAACCCCGAGGTCAGCATCAAGATGCTCCAGCGCATGGCCCAGCGGAACCGGGAACTCGCCGAGAAGTCCGATGTGGAGAGCACCCGGCCCCAGAAGCGCCAGGGCGGTGCCCCCGTGGCCAACCTGGTGAGCGTGCTGTCCGGGAAGCCCTACCCCATCCTCAGCCACGGGTCCCTGATCGGCCGCTTCGACCCCACCACGGGCGTGCACCCGGACATCGACCTCACCGAGGAGGACCACAACCTGAGCGTGAGCCGTCGTCACGCCCGGATCCTCTGCGAGCACGGCCGCTACTTCCTGATGGAAGAGCAGGGCGTCTCCAATGGCACCTTCATCAAGGGTGAGCGCCTGGGCTCCGGCGAGCCCCGCGAGCTCCACAGCGGTGACCGTGTGGGCTTCGGCATGGTGGTGCTCTTCTTCGAAAAGGGCTGATAGCCAAGGCCCCGAATCGGCCTAGCTTTGGGACGGGAGGCTCCCATGACCACCGTGCACGTGGAAGTGTGGCGAGACGAACATGGCGTCGAGTGGGAACTGGTCCAGATGGGCCTCGACGAGATCGGAGGCAGCTGCGTCATCCGCGAGCGCAACCGCCTGGATGAGGTGGATGGCGACGAGCGGGAGGGCTTCAATGTCGTGGCCCGTTTCGGGGATCGCGAATCCGCCGAGGAGTACCTGCTGGGCGAGGGTTTCACCGTCGACTGATTATGGAAGGGGTCCCGGTCGGGCATCCCGAAGTCGATGGCTTGGTCCACGGGACCCGGAGGTATGTTCACACCCGTTTCCAGGTTGGCCGGGTGGGGGCGCGCGATCCGTTCCTAAACCCTCCAGGCGGGGCATGGGTAGCCTTGGGTGCCTCATTCTGGAGTGACCGGCCCCATGCGCATCTTGATCTCCTTCCTGTTCGGTCTCGCGTTGAGTGCCGCGCCATCGGACGTTGGCTTTGCCAAACTCCAGCGGGGGCCCATGGCCGTGGGGTGGACCGTTGTCCGGCAATTCGACTACAGCCGGGCCTACCTGAAGCCGGTGGATCTCGTGACCGGCCGCCCCGTCACCGCCGAACCGGCACGCCCGATGCAAATGCTCATCTGGTATCCGGCGAAGGCCGGCGGCGCCCCGGTCCGCTATGCCGACTACCTCGCCACCGAAGCCACCGACCAGGTGTTTGACCAAAGCAAGGCCGACCTTGCCAACTTCCTGGATAAGCAGCACCGAAATGCGGTCGCCCGCCTCGGCGGGGCGCAGGCCCGCGCCATGTTCGAGCAGTCCATGTGGGCTGTGAAGGATGCCTCCCCAATCCAAGGGAAATTTCCAATCGTGATCTATGGACCGGGGGTGGGAGGCGTCGCGCATGAAGTGGCGGACCTGGCGGAACTGCTCGCAAGCCACGGCTATGTCGTCATCTCGAGTCGAAGCATGGGGCCGAACTCAAGCTTGATGAGCACCGACAGGGCCGGCATCGAAGCTCAGGTGCGGGACTACCAATTTCTGATGTCATTCGCCCACAGCCTTCCCCAGGCGGACGTGCGGCAGATGGCCCTGGTCGGCTGGAGTTGGGGAGGCATGACCAATGTCTTCGTGGCCGAACGCGACCACCGGGTTAGAGCGCTGGTGAGTTTGGATGGCACCCGCGAACCGGAATTCACGAAGGCCCTTTCACCCCATTCGCTGCGCGTTCCCTGGTTGTATGTGCAACGGCATCCTCAAACGGTGGCTGAGCTCGCCGCGGCGGGGATCGAGTCCTCCTTCAGTCTGCTCAACGAGGCCAAGTGGGCCGATCTGTACCAGGTCGTGATGTACCCCATGGAGCACGTGGATTTCTCCTCGGCGGCGTTGAGGCTGGCCCGGCCGTCCCATTTTGGCGAATACACCCGCGGTGAAGTTGAGCAGGCCTACGCATGGACCGCGCGCTACGTCCTGGCCTTCCTGGACGCCCAGATCAAGAAGGACCCGGCTGCGAGCGCATTCCTCGAGCGCAGGCCCGTAGAAAATGGCGTTCCTGCCCACATGGCCCGGATTTCCCACCGGGCCCCGGCCTCCGGTCCCCTGCCCACCCGCGAGGGCTTCGCGGCCTCCCTGGCCAGCCAGGGGTTCGGCCAGGCTTCGACGATCTACCGGGACCTCCACGCTGCCAATCCGTCGTTCTCGTTGAGCGATAACGACATCAACCAGTGGGGTTACCAACTGTGGGAACGCGAGGGCCATCCTGCCAACGCCGTGGCGCTGTTCCAGTTCGGGACCCAGCTGTATCCCGCCAACGGAAACCTGTTCGACAGCCTCGGAGAAGCCCAGGAAGCCGCTGGAAACCTCCAAGGTGCGCTGGTGAGCTACCGCCGTTCCCTGGAACTTGATCCTGCCAATGGTCATGCCCGGGACCGGATTGCTCATTTGGTCTCCGTGGGCGCCAAATGAGCAAACCGGTCCTGGGAGCGTCGCCCCACCCGTGAAGGCTTCGCCTGAACGGATCAGGCCCCACGTTTGCGGGGCCTGACGGGGCAAGGGATCGGCTCGGGGCTCAGTGGCCCAGGCCCATCTCCTTGGCGGCCTTGGTCAGCTCAGGGACCACTTCGAAGAGGTCGCCGACGATCCCGTAATTCGCCACCTTGAAGATGGGAGCCTCGGGATCCTTGTTGATGGCCACGATGACCTTGGAGCTGGTCATGCCGGCCAGGTGCTGGATGGCGCCGCTGATGCCGGCGGCGATGTACAGGGTGGGGGAGACCACCTTGCCGGTCTGGCCCACCTGGATGCTGTGGGAGAGGCCCCATCCGGCATCCACGGCGGCACGGGAGGCACCGACGACGCCACCGAGGGCGTCGGCCAGCTCCTCGAGCAGCTTGAAGTTGGCGCCCTCCTTCATGCCGCGGCCACCGGCCACGATCACGTTGGCCTCGGTGAGGTCCACCTTGCCACCGGCCTTGGCGAGGATCTCCTTCACCACGGCCTTGAAGTCCCCCGCGGGGGCCGCAAGGGTCTCAACGGCGCCCGCCCCGGCCTTTGAGGTGGCGGGGAACACATTGGGACGGGTGGAGGCGATCTGCACGGCGCTGGAGAAGGTCGTGGTGGCCACGGCCTTGCCGGCGTAGACGGGGCGCTCGGCCTGGAGCTTGCCGTCGACCATGGCGAGGGAGGTCACGTCGCTGGCGTAGCCGGCCTGGAGGCGCGCGGCCACGCGAGGCAGCACGTCCTTGCCCATGGCGGAGGCGGCACCCAGGAGCACGGTGGCGCCCTTGGCCTTCACGGCCTCGGCGATGGCCACGGCGAAGGCGTCGGAGGAGTAAGAGGCCAGGGAGGCGGCTTCGCAGGTGAGGATGGCATCGGCGCCGTACTGGGCCGCCTCGGCGGATCCCGCGGCGGAAGCGCCGACGAAGAGGGCGCCGAGCTGCTTGCCGGAGGCATCGGCCAGGCGGCGGCCTTCGCTGAGGGCTTCCAGGGAGGGCTTGCGGACCTTGCCGTCCTTCAGTTCACAGAAAACGAGGATCATGGGTGTGCCTTTCGATTCAGCGGGTTCTGTGGACTCAAATGACCTTGGCTTCGTCGCGGAGCAGGCCGAAGAGGGCTTTCGCCTGGCTGGCGGCATCCCCTTCGAGCTTGCGGCCCTCGGGACGGGCGGGGGGCAGGGTCAGGGCGGACCAGGCGGAGGCGGCGGGCAGGCCGGCGGCATCGGCTTCCTCGATGGTCTTCTTCTTGGCGGCCATGATGCCCTTCAGGCTGGCGTAGCGAGGCTCGTTGAGGCCCTTCTGCGCGGTGATCACGGCGGGCAGGGCACCCTCCACGGCCTCGGAGCCTCCCTCGATCTCGCGCTCGGCGCGGAAGGTGGTGCCGTTCAGCTCCAGCTTCACCACGACGTTGGCCTGGGCCCAGCCCAGGAGTTCGGCCAGCATGGGGCCCACGGCGGAGTTGTCGCCGCCCATGCCCTTGTTGCCGGCCAGGATGAGGTCGAAGCCCTTGTCCTTGGCGTAGGCCGCCAGGGCCGAGGCCACGGCGAAGGCATCGCCCTGTCCGTCGCCCTTGAGCAGGATGGCGTTGTCGGCACCGAGGGCCAGGGCATTGCGGAGCACATCCTTGCCCTTGTCGTCGCCCAGCGTGACCACGGTCACCTCGGCCTGGGCAGATTCCTTCAGGCGGATGGCCTCTTCAAGCGCGTACTCGTCGTAGGGCGAGGTAATCCACTTCACGTCGGTGGGGTCCAGGGAGCGGCCATCGGCGGCAACTTTGACCTTCGTTTCGGTGTCGGGCACCTGCTTGAGGGCGACGAGGATCTTCATGGGAACTCCAAGATGGTGCCGGATGGCCCCCGGGGCCGGACCGGAACCACCCAGTCTATCCCGGGGGTGCCGCTCCCAGAAGCCTGACTGCGTCACAGTTACGGAGGAATCCCCGTGGGCTGGAGGCTCCGGTGGCGTGGGTGGCATCGGAGGGGACTCGAGGGGGGACACCCCGAGGGGGCCAATATCGGGGTGCGGGCACAGGACCCATGGCGCTTTTCAAGGACTTAGGGGAGGATGCCGAGGAAAGTCCTACCCAATCCCAGGGGCCCCCCAGCTCATGTATCCGCGTCTCCTCCTGACCGCATGCCTCCTCTGGATGGCGATGCCAGGGTCCGCCCAATCCACGGGGCGGCGGCAGGAGTACGAAGTGAAAGCCATGTATCTGGGGCACATCGGTGCCTACACGGAGCGCAGGGATGGGGCCCGCCTGCTGGAGCCGGGACAGACGTACCGGATCGGAGTGGTGGGCAAGAACCCCTTCGAGCAGTACCTCACCACCATCTACGCCACCCAGACGGTGAAGAAAGCGAAGGTGCGGCTGGTCTACCCCCGCACCCCCGAGGAAGCCCAGGAGTGCCAGATGTTGTTCATCAGCCGGTCCGAGGCGGACCGGCTGGAGGAAATTCTCGGTTGGGTGAAGAACCGTCCCGTGGTGACCGTGGGGGACACCCGGGGCTACGCCCAACGGGGGGTGATGGTGAACTTCCTCCTGGAGAAGGATCTGGTGAATTGGGAGGTGAACCTGGGCTCCCTCCGCAAGTCGGGCCTCGTGATGGATCCGACCTTCCTGGACCTGGCTGTGCGCCGCCTTGAAGGAGGGGACCGTTGATGGACGTGCCGCAGGGACAATCCCAGAGCATCCGCCGGAAGCTCACGTACCTGATGGCCTTCATCACGGCCGTGGCGCTGCTCACCAGTGCCGGAGCCTATTTCGTCTACGAGCTGGTCTCCATCAAGCGCACCCTGGGCCAGGAGCTCATCACCCAGGCCGAGGTGGTGGCGTTCAACGCCAAGGCCTACCTCAGGTTCGACCGCTCCGACACCGCGGCACGGGTGCTGGGGAGCCTCAAGGCCTCGCCGAACGTGGAGGCCGCCGCCATCTTCGATGCCTCGGGCGAAGTCTTCCTCAAGGAAGGCGTGAAGGGTCGACAGGCGGCCGTCTATCCCGTGGACCTCGATGTCCGGGTCCTGCCCCGGGTGCCCGCGGTGCTGCCGCCGCCCCGCTTTGAGGATGGCCGACTGGAAGTCTGGAGCGCGATCCGGGAGGACGACGGAATCCTGGGCTACATCTTCATCCGGAGCAATCAGACGGAGGTCCGGTCCCGGCTTGCCTATGCCATGCAGATCCAAGGCGTGATCCTGGTGGTGGTGTTCGGGCTCGTCTTCCTGGCTGGCAGCCGCCTCCAGCGCATGGTGTCCGATCCCATCCTGGGGTTGGCCGGGGCCGCACGGCGCATCAGTGAAGGCAACGACTACGGCATTCGCGTGGAGGAATCCGGGGGCGGGGAACTCAAGGAACTGGCCCACGCCTTCAACGGGATGCTGCAGGAGATCCAGCGCCGGGACCAGCAGCTCATTGAGAACCAGGGCCAGCTCGAGGTGCAGGTGGCCGAGCGCACGGATGAACTCATCCGGGTGAACACCCAGCTCCTGATCTCCAAGGAGAAGGCGGAGGACGCCTCCCGGGCGAAGAGCGCCTTCCTGGCCAACATGAGCCACGAGCTGCGCACCCCCCTGAACGCCATCCTGCTTTACAGCGAGCTGCTGCAGGAGGATGCGCGAGATCAGGGCATGGACTCCCTCGTGCCGGACATCCAGAAGATCCATGGCGCGGGCAAGCACCTGCTCTCCCTCATCGACGGCATCCTCGACCTCTCCAAGATCGAGGCCGGCAAGATGACCCTCTACATGGAGGACGTGAAGGTCGCCGCCCTCGTCTCCGAGGTGGTGGCGACCGTGCGGCCGCTGGTGGAGAAGAACCAGAACCAGCTGCGGGTGGAGGTGGATCCCGCCGTCACCACCATCCGTGCGGACCTGACCAAGCTCCGCCAGACCTTGTACAACCTCTTGAACAACGCTTCCAAGTTCACCCAGCAGGGGCTCGTGGAACTCAAGGTGAGCATCGTCGACGGGAAGGTCTCCTTCCGGGTGAAGGACAGCGGCATCGGCATGAGCCCTGAGCAGGCCAAGCGCATCTTCGAGGAGTTCACCCAGGCCGATGACAGCACCACCCGGCGCTACGGCGGCACGGGCCTGGGGCTCACCATCAGCCGCCGGCTGGTGCAACTCATGGGCGGCGACATCCGGGTCACCAGTTCGCCCGGCGAGGGCAGCACCTTCACGGTGGAACTGCCGGTGGGCACGCAGGGGCAGCCCGTCAGTTCCGTGCCGGAGCCCGCCGCCGAGGACGTCACGCCACGCGGCCGCAGGGCCACGGCGCTCATCATCGACGACGATCCGGCCATGCGGGACGCCATGTCCCGGGCCCTGGTGAAGGAGGGGTATTGGGTGGCCACGGCCGCGGATGGCCATGAGGGTCTCGAAGTGGCCCGGGCCCTCCACCCCGACGTGATCACCCTGGACATCCTCATGAACGGGGCCGATGGCTGGATGGTGCTCAGCGAGCTCAAGGCCGACCGTCGCACCGCGAACATCCCGGTGGTACTGCTCACCATGGTGGAGGACAAGGAGAAGGGCTTCGCCCTGGGAGCCGCGGACTACCTCCTGAAGCCCGTGAGTCCCGAGACCGTGGCCCGGGTACTGGATCACCACCGCAAAGGGCAGCCGCCCTTCAACATCCTCGTGGTGGAGGATGACGAGGCCACCCTGGAGGCCTACAAACAGATGGTGGAGCGTTCGGGCTGGGCGTGCCTGCCGGCCACCAACGCGCTCCAGGCCATGGCGATCCTCGAAGACACCATCCCCAATCTGGTGCTCCTGGACCTCATGATGCCCGGCATGGACGGCTTCGAGTTGGTGGCCGAATTCCAGGTGCGCCCGGCGTGGAAGGAGATCCCCGTCATCGTCGTCACCGCCAAGGAGATCTCCGCGGAGGACCGCATGCGGCTCGACTGGCCCCAGATCCAGCGGGTCGTGCAAAAGGGTGGGCAGGGGCGCAAGGAACTGGTGGAACTCGTCCGCGGGATCATCACCCGGGGGCGGGACCCTGAAGGGAAGGGGGCGTGAGCATGCCGAAGATCCTGCTGGTCGAGGACAACGAGCTCAATCGCGATTCCCTCTCCCGCCTCCTCAAGCGGCAAGGGCTGGATGTGATCTTCGCCGAAGACGGCGAGGCGGGCGTGCGGGTGGCCCTGGAGGAGATGCCGGACCTGGTCCTCATGGACATCGGCCTTCCGCTCATGGACGGGTTCGACGCGACCCGTGCGCTCCGGTCCAAGGGCGCGAAGATGCCCATCATCGCCCTCACCGCCCATGCCCTCCAGAGCGACCAGGAGAAGGCCCTGGCGGCGGGGTGCGACGATTTCGAAACCAAGCCCGTGGAGTTCCCGAGGTTGCTGGCCAAGATCCGGAAACTGCTCGGGATCAGCTGAGCCCCGGTGGGGCCTGATAACCTCGAGGCATGCAGGCACCGGACTTCACTGACGCGCTGGTTCTCACGGGAGGCGGCACGGGCGGCCACTTCTTCCCCGCCGTGGCCCTGGCCGAAGGGGCCCGGGAGCGGTGGCCCGGGAGGCCCATCGCGTTCGTCGGCGCGAGCCGGGGCATCGAGGCCCGCAAGCTGCCCGGAAGCACCTGGCCCCACCTGCTCCTGGACGTGGAAGGTTTCCTGGGGCGCAGCCCCGTGTCCATGCTTCGTGCGGCCTGGAAGACTTGGCGCGCCACGGCCACGCTCAAATCCCTCTGGCGGAAGCAGCGCCCGTGGGCGGTGATCGGCACCGGTGGCTATGGCTCGGGGCCCGCCCTGTTGGCGGCCCGCGCCCTGGGCATCCCCTATTTCCTCCACGAGAGCAATGCCGCCCCCGGCATGCTCGTGAAACAGGTGGCATCCGGTGCCCAGCGGGTGTGGTGTGGGCTGGAGGCCGTCAAACCTCTGCTCCCCGGAGCGGATTGCCTCACCGTGGGCACCCCCGTCCGCGCGGCCTTCCTGCGGCCTTTCAAGCCGGTGAAGGAGTTGAAGGCGCCATACCAATTGCTGATCATGGGCGGGAGTGGGGGCGCCCATGCCATCAACGAGGCCATGTACCTCGCGGCGCCGCCCCTCCTGGAGCAGTTCCCGGACTGGAGCATCCTCCACCAGGCGGGGCCTGCGGAATTTGAACGGCTGAAGGATCGACCCCGGGAGGCACGGCACCACCTCGTGCCCTTCATCGAGGACATGGCCCAGGCCCTGGAAGACAGCAGCTTCGTGGTCTGCCGCGCCGGGGCCAGTACCTGTGCGGAATTGAAGGCTGCGGGCCGCGGGGCCCTCATGATCCCCCTGCCCAACAGCGCGGGTGACCACCAGCGCCACAACGCCGAGGCCCTGGGTCGGGAGAACCGGGTGATCGTCTCCCTGCAGCAGCCGAACCTGCACGACTTCATCGAGGCCCACTGCGCCTCGCACATGGGCACTCCCTACGCCCGCATCAAGCTCGGCAAGCCGGAGCCCAACCGGGCGGTGCAGCTGTGCCTGGACGATCTGGACGCGCGCCTCACTCCTCCGTGATCCGCCCGTCGGCCCGGGGGTCAAAGTCGATGCCCGCCTTGCGGCAGGCCCCCATGAAGGCCTCGCGATCCCCGGCGTGCCGGTAGGCTTCCATGGCCTCCACCCGGTGGTTCTGCACCAGGTCCGCGAGCGCGTCCGCCTGGGTGTGCTGGCCGTAGCGGGCGCCCTTCTGCACGTTGGGGATCCGGTCCAAGGCCCCGGCCCGCAACAGGTCGGCCACGGAAGGGGTGTTGAAGAGGGTTTCCTGGGCCAGGGCCAGGCCTCCGCCCGTGCGCGGCACGAGGGCGTGGCCCACCACGGCCTTGAGCCCCTCGGCGAGGAGCGCATGGGCCCAGGGCCGACGCTCGGGGGCGATGGCCCCCTCGATGCGGCGCAGGGCATCGAGGGCACTGGGGGCCCGCAGGACCATGATCACGAGGCGCCCTTCACAGGCAGCCTCCAGGAGCGGCTCGAGGCCGGGGCCTCCGGCCCACTCGTCCACGGCCAGGAGGTCCGGTCGTTGCCGGAGGGCGGTGCGGATGGCGCGGGCCTGCTGGTCCCCATCGCGGCCCACTTCCCGCTGGCGGGAAAGACCGGGCCCGGGGGGGAGGGCGTACTCGATGGCATCTTCCAGGGTGACGATGAAGGCTTCGCGCTGGGTTCGGACCTGAGCCAGCAGGCAGGCCAGGGTGGAGCTGCGGCCGCTGCCCATGGGGCCCGTGAGGATCACCAGTCCGCGAGTGAGGTTGGAGAGGCGGCGCACTTCATCGCGCAGACCCAGGCTCTGGGCGTCGGGCACGCCCCGGGGCAGGAGGCGGAGGGCCAGGGCCGGACCCGCACTGCCGTGGAGGAGGTTCACCCGCAGGCGGCACTGCCGCTTGGGGTGATCCATGGCGAACTCCACGTCGGCTCCGGCGGCGAAGGTCTCCTGGGCCTTGCGGGGGGCCAGCTCGCGGATGAGAGCCTCCACTTCGGCGAGGCCGGTGGGGCCGAGGTCCTCCCAGGGCGCGAAGCGGCCCTGGGCCTGGGCGATGGGCACCTCCTCCGGATTCAGGAAGAGGTCCGAGGCGCCGGTGGCGAGCAGGCGACCCAGGAAGGTCTCAAGGCCCCGGGATTCGGGGGCCGTGGCCTGCGGACCGGAGGAGGAGCCGCTCTCCCGGGGCACGGCTTTGGCCACCCCCCGGGCGGCGACGATCCGGGTTCCGTAGGGGGACTTCACCAGGACGACGGTGAACGGCACGCCTTCGAATGAGTATGGGAACTGCACCTTTTCTCCCCGGAGGTAGGGGGTTTCCAGGTCCTTGGGGAGGATCTCCTTGGCGAGGCCGTCCAGGACGGTGCCCAGGGATTCCTGCACCCCCAGGTTCTGGCGGTACCCCCCGGGGAGGTCCATGGCCGGCAGCTCTCCCGGGTCCAGGCGGAGGGTCTGTCCTTCCTTCTGGATCAGGAGGGTGAGCATCTTGTCGATCTTGGGCATGGGGCACCGGAAGGAATCAACTTAATCTGTGTGGATGTCTGCAAAATGCAAGCATTGATCTTGTGCCTCAAAAGCTTTGGTTGGCCAAGTTTGTGATGGGCCTTGGGATGGGGGCGATCCGCTAATCTGCTCTCGTCCATGTCCGGTTTCCCCGACCTCCCCCTCAGCGCCAAGGTGAGCGTGCTTCGTGGCCTGGGTCCCGCCCGGGTCACGGCCCTCCAGGAGGCCGGCATCGGGACCCTGCGCGATCTGCTCCTGGCGCTCCCCTACCGCTATGTGGACCGGGGGGAGCTGACCCCCCTCGGCAAGCTGGACACGTGGGGGTTCGAGCACGGCGGCGAGGCCCGGGAGCCCATCACCATCCTCGGCACCATCACGGACCTGCGCCAGGCGGCCACCCGGATCCGCCGCATGATGATCACTGAGGTGCTGGTGGAGGACGGGACCGGCTCCCTGCGCCTCCTCTTCTTCAACCAGCCGTGGCTGGCCAAGGGCCTGAAGGTGGGGGACCGCCTGCTGGCCTGGGGTGGGCTGTCCATGGGGCGGTCGGGCCTGGAATTGCGGAGCCCCGCCTTCGAGCGCTTCGGGAAGGAGGACGAGGGGGCCTGGATCAAGCGCTTCCTCCCCCTCTACCGCCGCATCGGCCCCCTTTCCAGCCGGGTGCGCGCCCAACTGGCCCAGGAGGCCCTGAACCGGGTGGATCCGGAGGAGTGGCTTCCCCTGGAATTGCGGAAGGAGCTCCCGGGCCCCCTTGAGGCCTTGCGCCACCTCCACCAACCGCCCGATGACGCCGACGCCCGGGCCCTGGCCGTGGGCCTCAGTCCCGCCCATCAACGGGTGGCGGCCGAGGAACTCTTCGCCTTCGCGCTCGGGATCGCCCTGCGCCGGGCGGGGCGCCTCCATCGCCGGGGTCGGGTCGTGCCCACCTCCCCGGAGCTGCGGGAGCGCCTGAAGGCCTACCTGCCCTTTTCCCTCACGGGGGCCCAACGGCGGTCCTTCAAGGAGATCGTGGACGACCTCACCTCCGGTCGGGTGATGCACCGCCTCCTCCAGGGCGACGTGGGCAGCGGCAAGACCCTGGTGGCCTTCCTGAGCCTCGCCATGGTGGCGGAAACGGGCGGGCAGGGGGCCTTCCTCGTGCCCACGGAGGTGTTGGCCCGTCAGCACGCCCTGAGCCTCGCCCGCTACCTGGGGCCGGAAGCCCATCGGCTTCAACTGCTCCTGGGCGGCATGAAGGCGGCTGAGAAGCGCGCCGCACTCGCTCGCATCGCCTCGGGCGAGGCTTCCTACGTGGTGGGCACCCATGCGCTGTTCCAGGAAGCCGTAGCCTTCCGCGACCTGCGCCTCGCGGTCGTGGATGAACAGCACCGCTTCGGCGTCAAGCAGCGCGAGGCGCTGAAGGAGAAGGGTGGGGATCCCCACTTCCTCGTCATGAGCGCCACGCCCATCCCCCGCAGCCTCGCGCTCTCCCTGTTCGGCGACCTGGAGCAATCGGTGTTGGACGAGTTGCCACCGGGCCGCCAGCCCATCAAGACGTCCCTGGTGGATCCCGACCACGCGGAACGTGCCTGGGAGCGGGTCCGAAGGGAACTGGCAGAAGGCCGCCAGGCATACGTGGTGAGCCCCAGCATCGATCCTTCGGATGAGGGCAAGGTCCAACTGCGGGACATCCAGGCCATGGAGGCCTTGCTGAGGGGCATCTTCCCGGACACGCCGCTGGAGGTGGTGCACGGACGCCTGAAGGCCGACGAGATGACCGCCCGCATGCAGCGGTTCGTGAAGGGCGAGGCACGGATCCTCGTGGCGACCACGGTCATCGAGGTGGGGGTCGACGTGCCCAACGCCACGGTGATGGTGGTGGATCACGCCGAGCGATTCGGCCTCTCCCAGCTGCACCAGCTCCGGGGCCGCGTCGGACGTGGAGCCCATGCCAGCCATTTCATCATGGTGAGCGGCTCGGAAACGGAACGGCTGCAGACGCTGGTTCAGACGCAAGATGGCTTCCGCATCGCGCAGAGGGATCTGGAGCTGCGGGGGCCCGGCGAATTCTTCGGTACGCGCCAGTCCGGCGTGCCCCAATTCCAGGTGGCGGACCTGGTGCGGGACCGGCGGCTGCTGGAGCGGTGTCGCGAAGCCGCCGAGCGGGCCCTCGCCGCCGGCCTCACCGAGGCCCAGCAAGCTTGGCTGCAACGCGAGCAGGTCCGGCTCCGGTTGGCCGAGGTGGGTTGAACCTGCCGATTTCGCCCCCAGGCTATCCAGACGAGGATGGGGCACCCCCTCCCCGGAGCCCCACCTGATCGAACCCCGGCTCAAAGCCCGCATCGAGGCCTATTACCGGGCCTTCAACGCGCGGGATGAAGCGGCCTACCTGGCCTGCTTCCGCCCCGATGGGGCGGTGGGTGGGACGCTGACGGGCGCACCCATCCCCGGCGTGGGGGTGCAGAAGGCCATCCTGCGCACCGCCAGTGGCGGCATGGGGGATCTGACCATGGGGGGTCTCGCCCTCTACCAAGCCCAGGACGAGGTCGCCGTGGCGTGGTCCGGCGAGGTGCGCGCATGGGGCGGCGGACGCACACCCGTGAATGGGATCTCGCTGTTCGCCTTCGATGAGGAGGCCCGGATCCGCCTTTGCCGCGTCTACTGGAATCCGCGGCCCCTGACCGGAACCGGCCCCGACGATGCCTCCTGCGTGGATGCCGCCCACCGCGAGGCCATCCACCGGTACTACCTTGCGTTCAACGCCCGCGACTGGATTGCCATCGGCAAGCTCTTCGCGGAGGAAGGCAGTTTCGGGGGGACCCTCGCCGGACCCGGGCTCCGGGGCGAGGCCACCCTCAAGGGGGTCTATGAAGCCGCGGTGACCCGCTTCCCCGGCATCCTCATGCGGCCGGGCCAGGCCTACCAGGCCCAGGATGAGGTGGCCGTCCATTGGGAAGGGGAGGCTGGATCGTGGGACGGCCGGCGGCTGCCCATCCGGGGCATCGCCCTGTTCCGATTCGACGGGGAAGGACGCATCCTGCGCTACCGGATCTACTGGGACCCGCGGGAGCTACTTCCGGAGGCCTGAGGTCACGCGCGCGCGGATGGGCTCCGGCACCAGCTCCGAGAGGTCCCCGCCGAAGTGGCCGATCTCCCGCACGAGCTTCGAGCTCACGGCGGAGTACTTCTCCTTGGGCATGAGGAAGACCGTCTCCAGCTCGGGAGCCAGCTTACGGTTCATGAGGGCCATCTGGAATTCGAACTCGAAGTCGCTGAAGGCCCGAAGGCCCCGCACGATGAACTGGGCCTTCCGCTCCCGCGCGAAGTCGACCAGGAGCCCGTGGAAGGAGGTGATCTCCACCTTCTTCATGTCCTGGGTCATCTCCCGCAGGAACTGGATGCGCTCTTCCACCGAAAAGGCGGGCTGCTTGGCTTCGTTCTGGAGCACGGCCACCACGAGGCGATCCACGAGTTTGTCGGCGCGCTGGATGAGATCCAGGTGCCCGTAGTGCACGGGGTCGAAGGAGCCAGGATAGATGGCGATGCGCAAGGGGTCCTCGGGGTGGCGGAGATCAGCATGCCACAAAGGGGGCGGGCGCCCGGTCACGGGCGCACAATCCGCCTGAAGCCGATTAATCTGGTCCCATGTCCAAGCGTCTTTCCATCGGCCTCCTCTTCGGCGGGGAATCCCCTGAGCACGAAGTCTCCATCGTCACGGCGCGCTCCATCGCCCAGCACCTGGATCCCGAGCGGTACGAGGTCCGGCCCATGGGCATCGCCCGTAACGGCGTGTGGGTGGTGACGGGAGATCCCTTCGCCCGCCTGGCGGCGGGTGAGATCCCCGAGCGCAGTGGCCACCCCTTCCTGCCCCTGGAGAAGGGCGCGGAGGCCACGCCCCTGCCGGACCTCTTCTTCAACGCCCTCCACGGCGCTGGCGGTGAAGACGGCCAGATCCAGGGCTACCTGGAACTGCTCCACCGGCCCTACACCGGGGCCGGCCTGCTGGCCATGGCGGCGGGCATGGACAAATGGATCACCAAGCGCATCTGGGAGAGCGAGGGTCTGCCTGTGGTGCCTTATGTGGGCCTCACCGAGGAGCGCTGGGGCCACCACCGGGAAGCCTGCCTGGCCGAGGTGGCGCGCCTGGGCCTGCCCGTCTTCCTCAAGCCGGCCAACCTCGGCAGCAGCATCGGTGTGGTGAAGGTGAAGGCGGCGGGCGACCTGGCCGCCGCCCTCGACAAGGCCTTTACCTACGACCGCCGGGTGCTCGTGGAGCAGGGGTTGGATGTGCGTGAGATCGAAGTGGCGGTGCTTGGGGGGGAAGATCCCTTCGTCTCCCAGCCCGGCGAGGTCCTGGTGGCCGATGAGTTCTACACCTTCGAAGACAAGTACATCGCCGGCAAGAGCACCACCCAGATCCCCGCGGACCTCCCGGTGGAGCTGGCCGACCTCATCCGCAAGCAGGCGGCCCAGGCCTTCCAGGCCCTGGATGCCTACGGCATGGCCCGGGTCGATTTCTTCTTGGAGCGCCTCTCTGGGAAGGTCCACCTGAACGAGATCAACCTGATCCCCGGATTCACCAGCATCTCCATGTACCCCAAGATGATGGCCGCGAGCGGGGTGCCCTACGGGGAGCTGCTGGACCGCCTCATCGAATTGGCCCGGGCACGCCATGCCCAGATGAAGGCCAAGGACAAGGGCTTCCAGAGCGGCACCGGCTGGTTCCAGGGCTGAATCCGGGTCATGGAATGGCCCAAAGCTGCCGATGAAGGAGGCTCGGGGGGTCCATGGACGCCATTTCCAGCGCATTGTCGGGTCTCCAGGCTGCCTCCACCCGGCGTCAGGCCGGCGGCAACAACGTGGCGAATCTGCTCAGCGACGGTTACCAGGCCACCCGCGTGGATCTGGCGGACCAGCCCTCCGGCGGGGTCCGGGTGGAGAAGGTCTCCAAGGACGAATCGCCCGGAACTCCGGGGGGATCCAATGTGGACCCCGCCCGGGAATTCACCAACTCCTTCGTGGATGGCCTGCTCTACAACGCCAGCCTGAAGGTGGTCCAGACCGAGGACGAGCGCCTCAAGTCCACGCTCGATCTGAAGGCCTGAAGCCGCTCCGCCCCAGGGGCCAATCGGCCCTGGAGCCCGGGCGGACAGCTGATAGCCTTATCCCATGCATCCGCGCGCCTGGCTCAGTGTCCTGTCCTTCCCCCTGGTGGCGGCGTTCAGCCTGCCGATCCTGAAACCCCAGGCGCCGGCCCCCAAGCCCCAAGGCGCCACGGTGGCCCAGGATCCCCTTGCGGGGCTCTCGGACATCCAGGATGTGCTCTCCCTGGTGCAGCAGAACTACGTGGATCGTCCCGACATGGAGAAGGTCATCGGGGGCGGCATCCAGGCCGTGCTGGAGCGGGCCCATCCCTTCAATAGCCTCCTGAGCCAAGAGGAGCTGCGGGCTCCCGACCCGGGCCCTGCGGAGGCGGGCCTGAAGGTCATCAAGCGGGGGGGGCAGGGGCTCTACGCCCAGGTCATCGCCATCGTGCCCGGCGGTCCCGCGGCCCAGGCGGGGATTCAAGTGGGCGATGTGATCCGAAAAGTGGACGGCGACAGCGTGGGTGGCATGAGCGCCTTCGATCTGGAGCGCCGCCTCAAGGGTCCCGAAGGCAGCACCCTCACCGTGTTCCGCTTCGCGGCGGCCACCAATGAGCAGAACAAGGTGACCATCACCCGGCGCCGCCTGGCCGCCCGCGCCCTCGAACTGAAATCCGAGGCGCAGGGGCTGCGGGTCGTGATCCCGGATTTCAACCCCGGCCGCGCCCGGGAATTGCAGAACCTGCTCCAGGCCCAGGATCGGCAGAAGCCTGTGGCCCTGGATCTGCGGGAGTGCTTCGAGGGATCCCCGGAGGAAGCCCAGCACGTGGCGGCCCTCTTCATCCCCGGCGGGCCCTTCGGCACGCTTCAGGAAGCCGGCAAGCCGGAGCAGGTGCTCAAGGTTCCCGCAGGACAGCCCCTGGGCTTCGCCAAGGTGGCCATCTTCCAGGCGCCCTCCACCCAGGGGGCCGCGGAACTGCTGGCCTCTGCCCTGAAGAAGGCCGGCATGGCCGTGGTGGGTGAGCGGAGCCTCGGGCTTATGGTGGAGCGCGCCCGCTTCCCGCTTCGGCAGGGCGGCGCCGTGGAACTGGTGCATCGCCGCTACCTCGGGGCCGGCGGGGAGAAGCTGGATCGGCAGGGCGTGGTACCCACCACCGCCGTGCGCGGCAAGGACGAGGTCGAACATCTGAACAAGCTGTGGGAGGCGGCGCTGAAGCCCGTGACCGCGCCCGCCCCTGAACCGGTCAAGGCCGCCTGATGGGCAAGCGCAAGTCCGGGGGGGGAGGCGGCGCTTCCACCCCGAAACTGCTGCTGGGGGCCCTCCTGGCCGTGGGCTTCGGCCTGGTGCTGGGGCTCGTCCTCGGTCAGCAGGCCTGCGACCGCAAGGCCAGCCCCCGCGAAACCCCCAAGACGGGGAAGCCTGCGCCCAAGCCCCACGGAGGGGAGACCAAGGCTCCGAAATCCGAGGCGGCTCCGAAGGCTGAGCTGGCACCGCACAAGGAAGCGCCTCCTCCGAAGGTGGACTCCCACCTCCCCCGGCTCTGCATCGTCATCGACGACCTGGGGTATGCGCCGCCGGAGTTGGTGCGCCGCCTCTGCAGCTTGCCGGTGCCCCTCTCCGTGGCCGTGCTGCCTTATCAGGAATTCACGAAGGAGAGCGCCCACATCGCTCATGACCTCGGCAAGGAGGTGCTCCTGCACCTTCCGATGGAGGGTCTGGCCACGAAGGATCCGGGACCCGATGCCCTCCTCGCCAACCTCGATGAGGCAGAGCTCAGGCGCCGCGCGAAGAAGGCCCTGGGTGAGATCCCCCATGCCCTCGGCACCAACAACCACATGGGCAGCAAGCTCACGGCGGACCGTCAGCGCATCGCGTGGGTGCTGCAGGAGGTGAAGGCCCGGAAGTTTTTCTTCGTGGACAGCCGCACCAGCAAGGAAACCGTGGCCGAGGAGGAGGCGCGCAAGCTGCACATCCCCACCACGCGCCGGAACGTCTTCCTGGATGACGACAAGGCCTTCACCGAAATCGAGAAACAGTGGGATCGGGCCGTGGCCCTGGCCCGCAAGGACGGCGAGGCCCTGGCCATTGGCCACATCTATCCCGAGACCGTGGAGGCCCTGGAGAAGCTGGTGCCCCGCGCGAAGGGCGAGGTCCGCTTCGTGAAGGCCAGCGAAGTGGTGAAGTGATCCGCTCCTTGGTGCTGGCGCTCGCCGGCCTGCTGCTGTCCGCTCAGGATCCCTGGGAGGCCCGGCGCGTCGCCGCGGCCTTCGAAGGGTGTTCCTACCTCTTGCTCGTCCAGGAGGGGGATCGGGTGATTCAGCGGGGCACCCTCGATCCCGAGGAGGCGCTCGCCCCGTGTTCCACCTTCAAGTTGCCCCATGCCCTCATCGGCTTGGACAGGGGTGTCATCGTTCCGGGCGCGGATGTGCGCACCTGCAATCCGGACCAATGCCACTCCAGCCATGGTCGCCTCGGGCTGGCGGGGGCCATCCGCGTGTCCTGTCTGAGCTACTTCCGTCAGGTGGCCCGTGAATTGGGACCCGAGCGGGAGGCCGACGGCCTGAAGGCCCTTGGGTACCCGATCACGGGCGACATGCAACCCCTGGATGGATTCTGGCTGCGGGGCACGGGGCTGCGGCTGACGGCTCGCCAGCAGTTGAGGTGGATTCGACGCTTCTATTCCGAGAACCTGCCGGTCGCGAAGGCCCACCTGGAGGCCGTGCGCGCAGCTTCCCGGCGCGGGGAGACTGCGAACTGGAGCCTCTGGGGCAAGCCGGGCTCCAGCGATCCTGCGGCTCCCACCGTGCATGGCTGGTTCATTGGAAAGGTGCTGTGGAAGGACGGTCACCCTTCCTACGTAGTGGTGCTGCTCAAGGGGGCGAACCAGGGCTACATGGGGCTGAAGGCCCAGGAACGCCTGGAGCGCCTGCTCAGGAATTAGGCACCCGCTTCGAGATGTGCACGACTTTCTCGATCACGGTGTGGGCTTCGCCCTGGGCGTCGACCAGGGTCACTGTGTAGATGCGATCCACCTTGGGCTGGGCTTCCAGGGCCTCCCGGATTGCGTCCAACTCGTCGACGTCCAGCCGGAATTCCGCCGTGAGGGTGCTCCGGCCCGGCTTGCGGAAGCGGATGCTGGCGGCCTTGTCCCACACCACGTAGTCGGGGCCCAGGTTCTTCATGAGCATGAGCATGAAGAAGGGATCCACGGCGGCGTAGAGGCTGCCGCCGAAGATGGTGCCCACGTAGTTCCGGGTGCGCAGGTTGAGGGGCAGCTTCACCCGCAGCAGCCGCCAGTTGTGGGCGATGAAGGTGACGCGGCCGCCGGTGCCTCGGTAACAGGGCCAGACGTTGAACATCCAGCGAAAGCAGCGGGACTGCAGGGACTCTCGCATCCGGGAAGGCTAGCGAGGCCTGAGGAACCCGGCAAAGACTACTTCTGGTCAGGCTCCCGGCAGCGGAAGTGGACCACCTTCTCGACGACGGCGTGCACCTCGCCCTTCGCATCCTTCAGCTCCACCCGGTAGGTGCGATCCACCTTGGGCGCCTGCTCCAGGGCCTCGCGAATGGCGGCCAGCTCAGCCTCCTCCACATGCAGTTCCGCGAAGAGGCTGGAACGGCCGGGACGCTTGAAGTGGATCGTGGCGGCCTTGTCCCACACCACCACCTCGGGCCCGAGCACCTTCCGGTACATCAGGACGAAGAGGGGATCCACGGCCGCGTAGAGGCTGCCCCCGAAGTGGGTTCCATAGGCGTTCCTGGTGCGCCAGCCCAGGGGGACCTTTACTCGCAGGGAGCGCCAGTCCGACGCGAGGAACGTGATCCGGGCCCCCGTGCCCAGGTAGCAGGGCCAGAGGTTGATGAGCCAGCGGTAGCGCCGGGAAGACCAGGATTCACGACGGGAGGGGAGCATTAGGGCAAATATTGCCCCAATGCTCCCCCCGGCACCAGACCTAATCCGCCTCAGAAGCGAATGGTGATGTCCTCGCCCTCGTGCACGTGCACGGTATCGATGAAGCGTACTTTGCGGTCGGTGTAGGTGAGGATGAGGCTCTTGGTGCGGATGCCGTGGCCGAAGAACTGCACGCCCTCGAGCAGGTTGCCCGAGGTGACGCCAGCGGCGGCGAAGATGATCTGCTTGCCGGGGCAGAGTTCGTCGGTGGTGTAGATCTTGTCGAAGCGGGCGCCCATGGCCTCGGCCTTCTCGCGGCTGGCGGTGTTGGTGTCCACCACCAGGCGGCCCTGGATCTCCCCGTTGAGGCACTTCAGCGCGGCCGCGGAGAGCACGCCTTCCGGCGCGCCACCCGTACCCATGACGCAGTGGATGCCCGTCCCGCTGACGGCGGCGCTGATGGCGGCGGAGAGATCGCCATCACCGATGAGCTGGATGCGGGCCCCGGCCTTGCGGATGTCCGCGATGAGGTCGGCGTGGCGCTCGCGGTCCAGCACGGAGACGGTGATCTCCGCGATGGGGCGGTCCAGGGCCTTGGCGATGGCCGCCAGGTTCTCATGCACGGGGGCGTCGAGGCTCACCTTGCCCTTGGCGGCGGGGCCCACCACCAGCTTCTGCATGTACAGGTCGGGGGCGTGCAGGAGGCCGCCGGCTTCCGTGGCGGCCAGCACGGCGATGGCGTTGGGGGCTCCGGTGGCGCAGAGGTTGGTGCCCTCGAGGGGATCCACGGCGATGTCCACGGCCGGGTGGCCCGCGCCCAGGCCCACCTTCTCGCCGATGTACAGCATGGGGGCCTCATCGCGCTCCCCCTCGCCGATCACGATGGTGCCTTCCATGCGGACCGTCTCCATGGCCTTCCGCATGGCCTCCACGGCCAGCTTGTCGCTGTGCTTGCGGCGGCCGTGCCCGATGCTCCGGGCGCAGGCGATGGCGGCCTGCTCCACGACGCGGAGGAACTCGAGGGAGAGGGTGGCTTCCATGAAGGCTCCTGGCGATCGG
>DATFAX010000070.1:0-7195 GCA_035254125.1 Holophagaceae bacterium
CGGAGGAAGCTCTCGAACCGGACTTGTTCCTCGGGGAGGGTGGGAGTCTGACTCATGTTCTTCCTCGCTGGCATCAGTCTACTCCCTTCAGGTAACGGACCGTTTTATCCGACTTTGTGCGGTATATCATATGTTTCTCACGCTCATATTCTTGGAGTCCCCATGGCCATCATTACCCTTCAGCTTCCTCCCCTCACCAAGGAGCAGAAGAAAAGCGTGGGTAACGGCATTTTGTACGAACTCCAGAAAGCCGGCATCGCCCCCGCGTCCACGGTGGTGATCTTCAAGCCCCTCCTCGAGGACGTGTACATGGACAGCCTGCTGGTGGAGGCCCCCGCCCCCCAGGTGCCCGTGGCGGCCCCCGCCCTGGTGGTCACTCCGGTCTTCGAAGCCGCGCTGCCCCCCACCTCCGCTGCCGCCCGCAAGGGGACCCGCCTCAACAAGGCCGACAAGCAGGACCTTCGCGGCAAGCTCCTGGACGAGCTGCGCTCCCGGGGTTCCCTCAGCAGCTTCGAAGCCCAGGAGGCCCTGGGCCTCAAGGACCAGGACGGCGCCCCCGCCACCCTGCGCCGCCTGTTCTCCGACCTGGAGGAGGAGGGCATCATCGGCAAGACCGGTCAGAAGCGCGGCACCCGCTACGTGCTGAAGGGCGTGCTGGAGGCCAAGGACAAGACCACCGCCGGGGTGAAGCTCATCAAGGCCGAGAGCACCGAAGGCGAAGACTGAACGCCCGCCACCTACGAAAAAGGGGCGCCAGGGCGCCCCTTTTTCGTGCCGGCCCGTGGGCCTATTTCTTCTTCAGACCTGCCTTCACCAGTGCCTCCACGGCCTCCGGCTTGCGGGGCAGCTTCTCGCTCAGGTTGCGGTGGCCGCCGGGGGTGATGAGGATGTCGTCCTCCAGGCGCACACCGATGCCCAGCCACTTGGCGTCCACGTCCTTCGCGTCCTTGGGGATGTAGATGCCGGGCTCCACCGTGAGCACCATGCCGGGTTCCAGCGCGCGCTGACCGCCGCGCTTGCCCATCTCCATCTGGTAGCTGCCCGTGTCGTGGACGTCCAGCCCCAGCCAGTGGCTGATGCCGTGCACGGTGAAGCGGTTCCAGGCACCGCTCTTGAAGACCTCCTCCTTGTCGCCCTTCAGCAGGCCCAGGTCCACGAGACCGTCGCTGAGAATGCGCATGGCGGCCTCGAAGCCCTCATGGTGCTTGCGGCCGGGCTGACAGAGGGCGATGGCGGCGTCCTGGGCTTTTAGAACCAGCTCGTAGATGGCCCGCTGTTCCTTGGAGAAGGTGCCGGACACGGGCCAGGTGCGGGTGATGTCGGCGGTGTAGTACCCCACCTCCGCCCCGGCATCCATGAGGAAGATGTCGCCCTTGGCCACACCCTGGTCGTTGAAGGGGTAATGCAGCACGCAGCTGTTGCCGCCGCCGCCGGCGATGGTGTCGTAGCCCGTGAAGCGGGCGCCGAGGGCACGCACGGTGCCTTCGAAGGCGCCAGCCACTTCGCCTTCATTGGTGGCCTTGGCGGAGGCGCGCATGGCGGCCAGGTGGCCCGCCACGCTCACATCCACGGCCCGCTGCAGCATGTCGATCTCGGCGGGCTGCTTGAGGAGGCGCATCTCGCCCACCAGGGCGCGGCCATCCACGAGGATGCGCTTGAGGGTGCCGTTGCCCAGACCGTTGTCGCTGCCCAGGGGGTAGATCCAGTCCAGGACCTTGCGGCGGAAGTCCTCGTCGAAATTGGAGATGAGGACCACGCGCTGGGCCTTCTGGATCGCCGTCTGCAGGGAGCGCTCCGCCCCGGGGAGTACTTCGGCTCGATCCGCGCCCAACTTCAGGGCGCCCTCGGTGCCCAGGCGGGGCCCTTCGTAGGCCTCCCGACGCGGATTGCGGGCCCGCACCAGCAGGCTGTAGGGCTTGTCGGAGTCCGCATCCAGGACGGCCACGGCCTCGGCCTCCTCCACGCCCGTGAGGTAGTAGAAGTCCGAGTCCTGACGGTAGAGGTGGGTGGAGTCGCCGTTGCGGTGCTGTTCGGGCATGGACTTCACCACCGCGATGGTGCCGGGCCCCAGCTTCTTCAGCTCCGCCATCAGGCGGGCCCGATTGCCGGCGAAGAAGGCGGCCGGCAGCCGCACGCCGTGGTGGGCGGCCGGGGCCTGTGCGGCGAGGTTCAGCACCAGGGCGGGCACAGCGAGGAGGGAGGCGAGGCGCATGGGAACTCCGGGCGATCGATCACTGTGCCACATTGGAGGAATGGATTGGTTTGTCAGGGACTTCGACCACCCCTCCTACTTCGCGGTCTACCACGACAAAGTGGCCGACGCGGCGGAGGAGGGGCCTGCCCTGGCGCGGATGCTGGACCTGCCCGCCGGAAGCCGGGTGCTGGATCTGCCCTGTGGCTGGGGACGCCTGCGTCCCCACCTGGAAGCCCTGGACCTCGAAGTTTTCGGCGGGGACCTCAGCCCCCTGAACCTCACCCGCCACCGGAGGGAGTTCCCCGGGCCCATCGCCCGGCTCGACCTTCGCGCCTTGCCCTTCCGGGAAGCCTGCGCCGAGGGCGTGCTCTGCGCCTACACGTCGTTCGGGTACTTCGCCACCGATGCGGAGAACCTGGGCCAGCTCCAAGGATTCGCCCGGGCGCTCCGGCCCGGGGGCGTTCTCCTGCTGGACCTGGTGGGCCGCACGCGGCTGCGCGCCCTGGTGGAGGCCGTGGTGGGCCAGTGGCTGCCCTACGACGGCTACTACGAGCGGGTGACCTGGAGCCCCGATGGCCGCCGCATCTGGACGGAGCGCAAGGTGCGCGGCGAGCGATTCCGCCACGACATCTGGATCCCCACCGATGCGGAGGTCCGAGAGGCCCTGGGCCTGGCTGGTCTTTCCGTGGACCGCGCCTGGGGCGGGCTCGAAGACCAGCCCTGGCACGAGACCGCGGAACGCTGGGTCTACCGGGCCGTCAAGCTCTGATCGATCCGGCCCTCGCCGGAGATCCGTGCCACACTCCCCCGCAGGAGGCCTCCCATGTCCAAGGACCCCATGGAACTCACCGGCGTCATCCCCGCGGCGGATCTGGTGGCCTTCCAGCCGGGCGCGGTGGTCAGCCGCACGCTGGTGAAGCAGCCCATGGGCACCGTCACCGCCTTCGCCTTCGCAGCGGGCGAGGGCCTCAGCGAGCACACCGCGCCCTTCGATGCGCTGGTGATGGACCTCGAAGGCGAGGCGGACATCTCCATCGCCGGCACGCCGCACCGGGTCACCGCGGGCACCCTGCTCAAGCTGCCAGCCGGCCAGCCCCACGCCATCAAGGCCGTGACGCCCTTCAAGATGATGCTCATCATGATCCGGGCCTAGGCGGGCCTCCCCTCAGGCCTCCACGCCCCGCGTCGCCAGCAGGTAGGCACCGTAGCCGAGCCCGCAGACAGTCAGCGCCACCGGCAGACGGAAGGCCGTCACCAGGGGTCCGCCCACATAGGGGCCGACGATCATGCCCACGCTGTAGGCGATGTTGAGCACGGCGAAGCCCGAAGCGAAGGCCTTGCTGCCCATCCGGTCGATCTGGTCCGCGATGGCGGGGCTGCAGGGGCTCATGATGAAGGAGGCGCACACGCCCAGCGCGCCCATGGCGAGCCCCACCGCCCACAGGTTGGGCAGGAGGGCCGGCAACGGCAGGAGCAGGGCCACCAGGGGCAGGCCCAGGCGCAGCACCTTCACCCGGCCGATGCGATCGGACAAGGCGCCCATGAAGGGGGATGTGGACGTGTGGGCCAAGGCCACGCCGGAGAAGCAGAGGCCGATGGCCGGCGCCCCCGCCTTCAGCCGCGCATCCATGTCCAGGGGCAGGGTGGATTCGAGCAGGGCCCAGAGCGCCGAGCCGAGGACCATGGCCCCCGCGAAGAGCCTGATCACGGGGTTCCGCAGCAGCTTCCCCAGGGGGATCCCCTCCTCCCGCACGGCCTCCACATCCGACAACAGGAAGGCACGGCCCGCCGCATCCAGGCCCACCAGGGTGATGCCCACCGCGTAGGGGGCCAGCGGGCCCACGTGATGGTCGAGAAAGCCGGAGAGGGCGGGCCCGATGAGCACACCCAGGTTGGCGGCCGCGAAGGCCGTGGCCATGGCCCGGCCCCGCTGCTCCGAAGGGTAGTGATCCGCCAGCAGGGCCATGCCCGGCAGCCACGTGAAGGCGCCGGCCACGCCCTGGAGGGCGCGGGCCAGGAGCAGGAGCCAGTAGGACCTGGCGAAGGCGAAGAGCAACGTCGTGGCCGCCAGCCCCATGAGGCCCCACAGCATGGGCGCTCGGCGGCCATGGCGATCCGTGAACCGCGCCACGGGGAAGGTGGCCGCCAGCAGCGCCACTGCGTAGCTGCCGAAGAGGATGCTCACCTGCATCTGCCCCAGGTGCAGCTCCCGCGCGTAGCGCGGCAGGAGCGGCACCAGGAGGTAGTACAGGAGCATGTCCACGTGGAAGGCCAGGGCCGTCACGAAGAGGGCGGCGGTCTTGGGCTGGAATCGACGCATCCCTCCATGATGGCCCATCAATCCCGGGCCATCTCCACCTTGGGATAGGCCGCGTGGAAGCCGCAGGCCTCGTAGGCCCGTTGGCTGGGCGTGCCGGGTGCCGTGCCCGCGCAGGCCACGTCACAGCCACGGTCCCGGGCGAAGGCGAGGCGGGCCCAGATCAGCGCCTTCTGCAGGCCCCGCCCCCGGAAGCGGGGGAGCACGCCATCTCCCGAGAGCAGCGCCACCCCGTCCACGAACCCCAGCATGCCGCCGCCGGCGGGCTCCCCGTCCACGGAGGCCAGGAATCCCCAGGCGTCCTCCACGCCCAGGGGCGTGAAGAAGGGCGGCTCGAAGTCCCGCCAATCGTCGCGCTCGAAGAAGCCCCCGGCCACGACGCGGTTGAAGGTGTCGGCCTGCCCGGGTTCGGCCACGCGGACCCAAGCGTCGTCGGGCGCCGGATCCACGGAGGCCAGGGACCTCACCCACAGCTGCTGGAGCATCTGCAGGCGATAACCCCGGCGGGCCAGCAGCGGCCAGAGCCCCGGATCCGCCGCCGGGCTGAGCTCCAGCACCGTGGGCGACCCCAGGAAGGCCTCCACCTCGGCGAGGGTGGCTTCGTTGATGGGTTCCAGGAGGCCCAGGGCCTGGTTGAGGGGATGGCCCTCGCCGCGGAAATGGGCGAAGCCACCGGCCACGGAAAGGCTGCGGCCGCCGCTGGCCTGGTTGAAGCGGTCGTTTTGCAGGGCCTGGGCGCGCTCGAGGCGACGGGCCTGCTTGAGGAAATCGTTCGACATGGAAGTCGGTCTCCGAAAGGGATCACACGGGGCCGCTCAGGCGGCCGGTCCGGGGCGGTGCGCGCTCAGCGGGCGCGCAGGCCTTCGGCAATCGGGGCGGATTGCGGCTGTCGGTGCGTGATCAGAGGCCTACTCGGAAGAGGCTCCAGCCTATCAGGGGCGGTCGCCCACCACCACCCGGCCTTCCTTCATGACGAAGGCCACCCGCTCGGTGGCGGTGATGTCCTTCGTGGGATCCCCGGGAACGGCCACCACGTCGGCCAGGAGGCCCGGGGTGAGGGTGCCCACCTGGCCCTCGATCCCCAGCAGGGCCGCGTCCACGGAGGTGGCGGCCCGGAGGGCCTCCAGGGGAGTCATCCCCCCCTTCACCAGGAGCGCGAACTCCATCGCGTTCTCGCCATGGGGGGTCACGGCGCTGTCCGTGCCGAAGCCCACCTTCACGCCCTTGGCCTGGGCCCGGTGGATGAGGTCCGCCTGGCGCTTCCCGGCGGCCAGGGCCTTGTCCTTGATGCGCTGGGGGGCCGAGCCCTGCTGGATGGCCACCATGCGGCGGCCCGTCACCAGGGTGGGCACGAGCACGCAGCCCTTCTTCGCCATGAGTTCCAGGGTGGGTGCCTCCAGGAAGGTGCCGTGCTCGATGGAATCGCAGCCCGCCTGCACCGCCCGGCGGGCGCCCGTATCGCCGTGCGCGTGCACGGCCACCTTGCGCCGCAGGGCGTGGGCCTCCTCCACCACGGCGTCCACCTCGGCCTGGGTGAGCTGCGGCGTGTCCACGTCATCGGTCTCGGACAGCACCCCGCCCGTGGCGATGAGCTTGATCACGCCGGCGCCCAGCTTGATTTGGCGCCGCACCATGGCGCGCAGGGCGTCCGGGCCGTCCGCCACCCCGTCGCTGCTCTCCCGGGCCAACAGGCCGGTGCGGAAGCCGGCGGCGTCATCGGCGTGGCCGCCCGTGGCCCCCAGGGCGTTGCCCGCCGGGATGATGCGGGGGCCTTCCACATCGCCCTTGGCGATGGCCTCCCGCAGGCCGATGGCGATCTGGTGTTCGCCCCCCAGGTCCCGCACGGTGGTGAAGCCGGCCCGCAGCGTCTTCCCCGCCAGGGTGGCGGCGTGGAGCGCCAGCTCGGGAATGGTCTGCTTCATGCCGTCCAGCTGGTCCTGGTTCCAGTCGCCTGTGGCCTCCTGGGAGATGTGCACGTGGGCGTCCATGAAGCCCGGCAGCAGGGTGGCGTCGCCAAGGTCGAGGACGCGGGCCCCGTCGGGGATCTCCGCGCCGGAGCCCACCCCGGTGATCGTCGTGCCCTGGATGACGAGCAGGCCCGGGGCCTGGATCCGATCCGACTTCCCGTCGTAGAGGCGCGCCGCCTTCAGGACGAGGGGACGCACGGGCGTGCGGGGGGCCTGGGACACCAGGGAAAGGGAGATCCCCGCGAGAAGGGTGAGGGTGCGCATGGGGGCTCCGGAGGGTCGCCCCATCATGGACGAGGTCGCGACACCTGCGAAGCCACAAAAAGCTTCGGCCCCTTGCGGGGCCGAGGGTGGATCGGTAAGCCGGATTCTGTCCCACCCGTGGGGGTCTGGGGCGCCATTCCTCTGGGATGACGATCACTCGCCACCTCAAGCAACCTACCCGCCGGCTCGATCGGGCCAATCCTCGCTCTTTCGAGTACGCCGGCCTATTTGGTCTTGCTCCGTGGGGGGTTTACCATGCCCGGCCTGTTACCAGGACGGCGGTGGGCTCTTACCCCACCCTTTCACCCTTACCTGATCCCCTTGCGGGGCCATCGGCGGTCTGCTCTCTGTTGCACTTTCCGTCGGGTCGCCCCGCCCAGTCGTTAGCTGGCCCACTGCCCTGCGGAGTCCGGACTTTCCTCAGGCGTTGCCGCCCGCGGCGCCCTGATCCAC
>DATFAX010000071.1:0-49110 GCA_035254125.1 Holophagaceae bacterium
CCTTCACGGTGTCGCCGGGGCCGATCTTGGGGAGGTCCTTGCGGAGGAGGCTCTGTTCGAGCTTGTCGATGATGTTCATGGGTTCTCCTGTGGGCCAGCGGTCGAACAACCCACGTGGGCGGACATGGCTCGAAGCCCCGAAGCGGGGTGAACGGATGAGTCTACCGGAAAGGGGTTGGATTTCAAGGGATCCTTGGGAACCTCTGGGCTCTGGGCCTTAGGCTCTGGCTGAGCCCGACCCAGCGGAGGCGATCGGATGGGGCGGCGCCGGCCGGAGCCTAAAGCCCAGAGCCCAGAGCCTTGAACCCCTTCCACCCTCGGGGCTTGGGCTCGTCCCAGGCCTCCGGGTGCTCCACCTGCCAGGCGCACCACTGCTCGGCCCTGGGCAGATCCTGCAGGCGGTCCCGGAGGTAAGCGATCCACAGGTCCGGACGGCGGTCCCGGGTGCGGGCCATGGCCTCCCGGAGGCGCCACAGGCGGATGGCCTCGTGGTTGCCCCCCAGGAGCTCCGGGGGGACTGGCCGCCCCTCGAAGACCTCGGGCCGGGTGTAGTGGGGGTGGTCCAGGAGGCCCGTGGCGAAGCTGTCTGCGCTGGCGCTCTCCGTATTGCCCAACACGCCGGGCAGCCACCGGGCCACGGCGTCGATGAGCACCAAGGCCGGCAGCTCCCCGCCGCTGAGCACCGCCTCGCCCACCTTGTATTCGCGGTCGATGCAGGCCTCCACGGCCCGGTGGTCCAGCCCCTCGAAGCGACTGCACACAAGGATGAGCTGATCGAAGGCGGCGAGGTCCACCACGGCCGCATGATCCAGGGGCGGGGCCGCGGGGCTGAAGTGCACGACGAGGCTCCGGCCCTCCCGGGGCACGGCGGCCAAGGTCTGCTGGAGCACTTCGGGACGCAGCACCATGCCCGGGCCCCCGCCATAGGGGGGCGCGTCCACGTGGCCGTGGGCGTTGCCGGCGAAGGGCCGGTAGCTGTGGGTGTGGAGCCCGTGGCCCAGCTCGCGGAAGGCGCGGCCCGTCACCCCGAGGCGCGCGGCCTCGAAGTATTCCGGCAGGAGGGTGAGGACGTCGATGCGCATCAGGCGAACCGACGCCAGAGCCAGGAGACCCCCCGGCGCAGCTCGGTGACGATGAGCTTGGCCGAGAGGGCGAAGTAGATGGTGACGGCCAGGGAGCCCAGGGCCCCCAGCCACCCGAGGACGGGTCGCTCCTCCAGGAGGGCCACCCCCTGGACCACCAGCACCCCCGCCGGGGCGATGTTTCCGAAAGGCAAAGGCACGGGCAAGGCCAGGAGGAACCCCGTCCAGGTCAGGAGAAGGCCCATCCAGCGCCGGGAGATGGGGCGCCGCTCGAAGCGCTGCCAGCGCACCTTCGCCAGCACCTCCTCCAGCTTGGCCAGGGCGTCCTGGATGCGTCCTTTGTGCAACTCCATGGCCTGGAGCCGATCAGGGACCCAGGGGTGGGGCTGCCCCTTGGCCATCTGCCAGCCCATGCGCATGATGATGCCGCCGCCCACAGGCGCCCCCACCACGTTCACCCCCGGGACGAGGCCCGGCAGGGCCATGAGGAGCACCATGAAACCGTAGGTCTGCTCCCCGGCCCGGTCCATGAACTCCCCCAGAGTGAGGGTGCCTTCCTCCTCCAGAAGGCTCCGGAGGGTCTCGAAGAAAGGTTGGGGCATGGGAAGAGCATGCCATGGCCCTACACTCAGCCCCATGTGCTCCGCGTCGCTGTCCCCCCGCTTCGAGGCCCTGCGCGTCCGGGCCGCGGCCCTTGCTCTGGAGGAAGGCACCGCGCGGAAGGCCCGCCTTCGGCGCCTGGCCACCACCTTCGACGCCCACCGGGAACGCCTCGCGGCGGCCCTGGCCGCGGACCTGGGCCGACACCCCCTGGAGTCGGAACTCATCGAGCTGCATCCCACAGGGGCGGAGCTGCGGCATGCCCTGCGCCGGGTGAAGGGCTGGATGAGGCCCCGCCGGGTGGGCACGCCCCTCAGCTTGATGGGCACCCGCTCCTGGATCCACCCGGAGCCCAAGGGCGTGGTGCTCATCATGGCCCCCTGGAACTATCCCATCTTCCTCCTGCTGGGTCCGCTGGTGGCGGCGCTGGCCGCGGGCAACGCCGTGATGGTGAAGCCCTCGGAGAAGGCCCCGGCCACGGAACGGGCCCTGGCGGAGCTGCTGCGGGAGGCCTTCCCGGACGGCGAAGTGGACGTGGCTCACGGCGGCCCCGAGATGGCCGAGGCCCTGCTGGAGCTGCCCTGGAACCACGTCTTCTTCACGGGCAGCACCCGCATCGGCCAGCGGGTGATGGCCGCCGCCGCCCGCCACCTCACCCCCGTGACCCTGGAGCTGGGCGGCAAGAGCCCCGCCGTGGTCACCGCCTCGGCCGACCTGGACCAGGCCGCCACCCGCCTGGCCTGGGGCAAACTCGTGAATGCGGGGCAGACCTGCGTGGCGCCGGACTACCTCCTCGTCCATGCCGACGTGCTGCCCGCCTTCCTGGAGCGGCTGAAAGCCCGGCTGGAAGCCCAGGCGGGCGCGGCCCCCCTCGACAACCCCGACTACGCCAGCCTCGTGGACGATGCGGCCTTCGCCCGCCAGCAGGCCCTCCTGGACGGCGCGGTGGCCGCTGGGGCCACGGTGGTGTGCGGCGGCGCGCGGGACGCGGTCCGCCGCCGGCTGGCGCCCACGGTGCTCACGGGCGTGCCCCTGGAGCATCCGCTCATGAAGGAGGAGATCTTCGGTCCCCTCCTGCCCGTGCTCCCCTACCGATCCGAGCCGGAGGCCCTCGCCGTGATCCGGACCCTGGACGAACCCCTCTCCCTCTACGTCTTCGCCGGCACGCGGGCGGAGGAGCGGGCCTGGATCCGACGCACCCGCGCCGGCGGCACGGGCCTCGGCCAGACCGTCGTCCACCTCGCCAACCCGAACCTGCCCTTCGGCGGGCGCGGCCCCTCGGGCCTCGGCGCCTACCACGGCGAGCACGGCTTCTGGACCTTCAGCCATGCCCGGGCGGTGCTGCGCCAGGGTCTGCTGGAGCCCCTCGCCCTCTACCGCCCGCCCTATGGTGGAGCTTTCAAGCGCCTGGCCTTCCGGATGCTGCGCTGGCTGGAGTGAAGGTTCAGCGGGCCTTCTTCGGCGGTTCCAGCAGGAAACGCAGGCCCTCGCGGAAATCGACGCGGGTCCCCGGCAACGTGCCCGGTCCCTCGAAATACAGGCCGATGAAGAGGGCCATCATGGGGCCCCGCCCCAGCTCCACCCACGGTTCTTCGTTGTAGCGGCCCCGGAGGGGGCGACCGCCCCCGCCCTCGAAGTCCCAGTGCTGACCGATGTCCACGTCCCGGTCCACGAAGGCCAGGAAGCGCTTCAGCGCCGGCTTCATGTCGGAAGGCACGCCCTTGGGCCAGAGGCCGTTCACCACGATCAGGTTGAACTCGCGGCGGCGCCGACCACTCACGGCAATCTCCCAGCCCTGCCAGATCCGGAAGGGAACCCTCCCCTCCCGCAGGACCCGCAGGGCCTTGGCCATGGGTTCCTCGCCGGGCAGCCCGGGCCCCGCCATGGCCCGGCGGAAGGCCTGAACATCCAGGGAGACCCGGGCCCGGCTGAAGGGGGTGCCCTTCATCTCGAAGCCGCTGCGGGCGATCTCCACCAGCACGGGCTCCTGCGGCACCGAGGCCAAGGCGGGGGGAGCCGGGATCATCGCTTCCGCCCCTGCCCTTCCTTCACCAGCTGGCCGCAGGCGCCCGCCACGTCCTGGCCCCGGCTGCGGCGCACGCTCACGATCACCCCCTCCTGGACCAGCAGGCGGCAGAGCTCCTGGATGCGGGCCTCGGTGGGCGCCTCGAAGCCGCTGCCCTCGTGGGGATTGAAGGGGATGAGGTTCACCTTGGAGGGGAACCGCTTGGCGTAGGACGCCAAGCGGCGACCGTCCTCCAAGCTGTCGGTGACGCCCTTCAGCAGCACGTACTCGAGGGTGATGCGCTCGCCGCTCTGCAGGGGGAAGGCGGCCAGGGCCGAGGCCAGGGCCTCCAGATCCCAGGCCTTGTTCACCGGCATGATGCGGGAGCGGTACTCGTCCGTGGTGGCGTTGAGGCTCAGGGCGAGGCGCGGCCGCTTGGCGAAGGCGCCCAGCCGCTCGATGCCGCTCACGAGGCCCGAGGTGGACACCGTGATGCGCTTGGGGCTGAGGGCGAGACCCTTGGGGTCGGTGAGGATCTCGAAGGCGGCCATCACGTGGTCGAGGTTGTGCAGGGGCTCGCCCATGCCCATGAACACCAGGTTCAGGGGATCGGGCTCCCCATCCGCGCCCACGGGCCGGCCGTGGTGGGCGAGCATGGCCATCACCTGCCCCACGATCTCCGCGGCGGTGAGGTTGCGGATGATGCCCATCTGCCCCGTGGCGCAAAAGGTGCAGGCCATGGCGCAGCCCACCTGGCTGGAGAGGCACAGCGTCGTGCGATCCCGGTAGGGCATGTGCACGCCCTCCACCTGCTTGCCATCCTCCAGCTCGAAGCCGTGCTTGGTGCTGCGGTCTTCGCTGGGAAGGCTCTGGACGATGCGGGGCCAGGCCAGCCGCACCTCCGCCTGAAGCCGCTCCCGAAAGGCCTTGGGGAGGTTCGTGAAACGGGACCAGTCGGACCAGCCCTTGGCGTAGATCCCCTCGAAGAGCTGATCCCCCCGGAAGGCGGGCTCCCCGCAAGCGGCCGCCAGGGCCCGCAGGGCCGCCCGGCCCAGGCCCGCCGCATTGGGCGCGCCCTCAAGGGCCCGTTCCGGGGCCGGAAGGTCCCAGAGCGCGCTCAATCCAGGGAGATCCGGAAGGACTTCATCATCTTTTTATCCTCTTCGGACCAGGGCGCATCCTCCACCTCGGGGGCATCCATGGGGGAGGCCTCCAGGCTCAGGGTGAGGTTGAAGCCCAGGAGCCGCACCCGATGGGCCAGGGCCAGGCATTCGGGATCCTCGGTCAGGGACCGGACGAGGGCCTCGCCCAGTTCGCCCACCAGTTCCGGCAGATCCTCGTGCGCATCCATTTCAGCCCCCCTCGTCCCAGTGTAAGGCCTGGGGGGCCGACGTCAGTGCAGTCCGAACCAGGTCTTGATCTGGGCCTTCCAGTTCTCCCGGCGGCGCTCGGGGGAGGCCACCTCGTCCCCCCGGACGGCGCTGCGGCGCTCCATGAGGTCCATGAGGCGGTCCAGCACTTCGGGCTCCCGCCGCAGGCTCTCCTCGAAGCCGGCCTTGGGGATCTCCACCACCCGGGCCTCGGAGAGGGCCACGATGGTGGCGCTGCGCGAGGCGCCCGTGAGGAGGCTGTGCTCCCCGAACCAGTTGCCCGGATGCAGTTCGGCCACCACGCGCCAGAAGAGGCCATGGTAGGGTTCCTCCCGCTCCTCCGCCTTCACCACGTTCAGCACGCCGGAGACCACGGCGAAGAGGCTCTCGCCGGGGTCCCCCTCCCGGATGACGCCCTCCCCCGGGGCCAGGGTGCGGATGCGGATGTGGGGCAGCAGGTCCTCACTCCAGTGGGCCGGCAGCTTGAGCAGCCGCACCAGTTCGCCCATGAGGTGGGGATCGGGGGACTCCGCGGGCGGATGGGCCGTGGTGGCGCCGTGGGGACCCAGGAGGCAGAACCGCTCCCGGGGCAGGACCGTGGCCAGCAGCCGGCTCACCTGGTAGGTGGCGGCCCGACCGTGGCGGAAGCCCAGCGTCCAGAAGCGGGCCTCCAGGACGGCGCCGCCCAGGTCCAGGCTGTGCACCACCACTTCGGGCCGATTGGCCGTCAGATGGGGGGTGCCCGCCAGGGCCACATTGAGCTTGGCCAGGGCCACGTGGAGCTTGGGGTGGGGCTCCACGATCACCTTCAGGGTGCGACGGTGAAGGCCGGAGGGCACGTAGAGGTTTGTCACCACCGCCTGCGCGATGACCTGGTTGGGGAAGATGTCCATGTCCCCGTTCTCGGTGCGGAGCTGCACCGTGCGCCAGGTCATGGCCATCACCTCGGCGATGTAGGTGTCGCGGCCGCCGCCGGGCCGCAGGTTGCCCGTGATCTCGATCCAGTCCCCCTCCTGGAAGGCCGGATCCAGATGGAGGCTGATGCCCGCGAAGAGGTTGCCCAGGGTCTGCTGGAGGCTGAGGCCCACGATGGCCGCCGCGAGGGCGCCCGTGCCCAGCAACTGACCCAGGGATATGCCCACCACCTCACGCAGGATGCCGCCGATGGCGAAGACCCACAGGAGCACCACGATCAGGTCGCGGGCGAAGCCGGGGGTGGCGTTCTGCCGCTGTCGCAGCAGGGGATCCAGGAGCCAGAAGGTGATGAGCCGGACTCCTGCGTAGGCCACCGCGGCCCAGAAGAGGAGGTCCGCACCCCGCACCACCGAGGGGTGCTGGTAGAGGCGCGGCAGCATGAGGGCCCCGAAGGCCACGATCAGGGCCAGCAGCACCCAGGCCAGCAGGCGGCGGGTGGGGGAGACGCGCTCTCGAAGGTCCCGGAACATGGGCCGAGTCTAACGCGGGGCGTCCCAGGCGGCGCGGAAGGCCGTGACGGCGGCCGCCGGATCCCCCATCCAGAAGGGTCGGATGGCTGCGAGGCCGTCCAACCGGGGATGCCGCAGGAGGGCCGCTTCCCTGGGACCGACCCCGCCCAGCGCCAGGAGCCGGGGGCCATCCCCGGGATGATCCTCCAGGAAGCGCTGCAACCGGGGGATCCCCCAGGGGTCCCCTTTCCCCGGGCTGGGGAACACCGGGGAGATGAGCAATTGGGCGCTGTCGGACCGCACGGGCCACTGCCCCTCGGCATGCAGGGGTCGACTCACCGGCAGGAGGTTCGCATCCACCTCGGGGTACCGCTCCGGCCCGTGGAAGCCCGCCCCCGCGGCCAAGGCCACATCGAGGCGCCCGTTGACCCAGAGCTCCACCCCCGGCGCCTCGGCGCGGCACCACCGGGCCGCCTCCAACAAGGCCCGCGCCTCCAGGCCCCGCTCCCGGATCATGAACCCGTCGATCCCGCTGTGCAGCACGGCGGCCCAGGCCTTCGCGTCGAAGCCGGTGCCGGGAGTGAGGGCGAGAATGTGCATGGTCAGGAACAGCAGCCCGCGTCTTCCACCCTGGCGGTAGCACCGGGATACCAAAGCTTCCGCAGCCACAGGGCCACGCCCACCAGGCCGATGAGCACGGGCACTTCCACCAGCGGCCCGATGACGGCCGCGAAGGCCGCACCGTGCCCCAGGCCGAAGGTGGCCACGGCCACGGCGATGGCCAGCTCGAAGTTGTTGGAAGCCGCCGTAAAGCTCAGCGTCGCGGATTGCGGGTAGGTGGCCCCCGCCTGCTTGGACAGCCAGAAGCTGATGAGGAACATCACCCCGAAGTAGATGAGTAACGGCACGGCCACCCGCAGCACGTCTCCGGGGTTCGCCACGATGCGGGCGCCCTGGAGGCTGAACATGGCCACGATGGTGAACAGCAGGGCCACCAGGGTCAGGGGGCTGATGCGGGGCACGAATTCCCGGTGGTACCAGTCCAGGCCCTTGGCCCGTCCCAGCAGGAAGCGCGTGAGGAACCCGGCGAGGAAGGGCACGCCCAGGTAGAGGAAGACCGACTTCGCGATCTCGCCGATGGAGACGTTCACCACCGCCCCCGGGAGACCCAGCGCCCTGGGCAGCACCGTGGCGAAGACCCAGGCATACACGCTGAAGAAGAGCACCTGGAAGATGGAGTTGAAGGCCACGAGGCCCGCGCAGTATTCCGTGTCGCCCTCGGCCAGGTCGTTCCACACGATGACCATGGCGATGCAGCGGGCGAGCCCGATGAGGATCAGGCCGAGCATGAGCTCCGGCCGGTCCCGCAAGAAGAGCACGGCGAGCCCGAACATGAGCACGGGCCCAAGCACCCAGTTCTGGACGAGGCTCAGCAGGAGCACCTTGCGGTTCTCCAGCACCCGGTGCAGTTCCTCGTAGCGCACCTTGGCCAGGGGCGGGTACATCATCAGGATCAGACCCCCGGCCAATGGGATGCTGACGGTGCCCGTGTTCCAGGCGTTGAGCGCGTGGTTGAAGCCCGGGAGGAAGCGGCCCAGGGCGATGCCCACCCCCATGGCGAGGAAGATCCAGAAGGTCAGATAGCGATCAAGGAAGGCCAGGCGCTTGGGTCCGGTCATGAACGGGAACTCCGGGAGGTCAGTGGGCGGCCGCGAAGGTCGCGAGGCGATGGTGAAGGTCGTCGCGCACGGCGCGGAACCGGTCCAGGATCGCATCTTCCGTGCCCGTGGCCTTCGCGGGGTCCGGCAGGCCCCAGTGCTCGTGGGTGATGGCCTTCGGCAGTACGGGGCAGCGGTCCAGGGCATCCCCGCACAGGGTCAGCACCACGTCGAAGGAGGCGAGGGGATGGCCCTCCACCGCCAGGTCGTCCAGGGTCTTGGACCTCAGATCCGCCGGCAACTCGCCCGTCTCGGCCATGACGACCTTCATGCGGGGGTTCAGGCCGTGGGCCTCCACCCCTGCGCTGAGGACGGTCCAATCCGGCCGCAGGCGGCGCAGGAGGATCTCCCCCATCTGGGAGCGGCAGCTGTTCCCGGTGCAGAGGAAGAGGACCTTCATTCAGTGAGTCCCCTGGAGCAGGTCCTTGAGGGCGGAGACGGTGGGCACGTGGCCCTGAACGGCGATCTTCCCATCCACCCGCAGCGCCGGGGTGCTGGACACGCCGGTGGCCAGGATGTCCTGGATCTCCGTGACCTTCACGAGCTCGAAGGGGAGGCCGGCGGCCTTCGCCGCCTCCTCCGTGCGCTCCGTGAGGAGCTTGCATTTGGCACAACCGGTGCCGAGGATCTCGAGGCGCATGGGACCTCCTAGAAGAGGGCGAGGAAGAGGAAGCCCACGGCGAGAATGCCGCAGGTGACGACGCCGAGGAAGGTGGCGATGAGGCGGGGCTTGAGCACCTTGCGGAGGAGGATGGTCTCCGGCAGGGAGAGGCCTGTCACCGCCATCATGAAGGCCAGCACGGGCCCCAGGGCCGCGCCTTTGGCCAGCAAGGCCTGGATCACGGGCAGGATGGTGGCGGCGTTGGCGTAGAGGGGCACCCCGATGAGCACGGCCAGGGGCACACTCCACCAGGCCCCTCGGCCCAGGACCTTCACCAGGAAGGCTTCGGGCACGTAGCCGTGGATGACGGCGCCCACCCCGATGCCCACCAGGAGGTAGGGCCACACTTTACCCAGGATGTCCTGCACCGCCACCCGGGCTTCGTCCAGGCGGTCGGCGAGGGTGGGCCGGTACTCCGGGCCGCCTTCGGCATGGGGCGGCAGGACCCGCACCCAGTCCTCCAGGTGGGGCTCGAGGTTCAACCGTCCCAGGATCCAGCCCGCCAGGAGGGCCACGGCGACCCCCGTGGCTGCATAGAGGAGGGCGATCCTCCAGCCGAAGGTGGCGAGCAGCAGGAGGAGCGCCACCTCGTTCACCATGGGCGCCGCGATGAGGTAGGAGAAGGTGACACCCAAAGGGATCCCGGCTCGCACGAAGCCGATGAAGAGGGGGACGGCCGAACAGGAGCAGAAGGGCGTCACGATGCCGAGGCCCGCGGCGAGCAGGTTGCCCACGCCTTCGCGGCGCCCCCGCAGGGCCTCGCGGGCCGCCTCCGGCTTGACCCACGTCTGGACGAAGGTGACCCCGAAAACCACGAGGGAGAGCAGCATCGCCACCTTGGGCGTGTCGTAGAGAAAGAAGGCCACCGCTCCGCCCAGGTGGCTCTGCAGATCCAGTCCGAACACCCGAACGGTCAGCGCCTGCGCCGCGGGCAGGAGCAGGGCATAGACCCCGGCCCAGAGCAGCAGGGCCGGGATCACCCAGCCCCCACGACGGAGGAAGGCGGTCATCGCGGCTTCACCGCGTGGAGGAGCGCGCTGGTGGCGTAGTCGCCGGGCTTCACCCCTTCGGGCAGGGCGGCGAGGATCGATCGGTAGAGGGGATCCTCGCTGTCCATCATGCCGGCGAAGGCCGCGTCCTTGGCCTCCACCCGCCAGTCCGAGAGGCCTGCGGCCTTGACCCACCCTTCGATGTCCACCAGCAGCTGGGCCCCGGCGATGCAGCCCACGTAGGCCTCCACGAGCCCCTTCACGGACTCCGGCAAGGGCCGGCGAAGCACGATGTCGGAGATGGAGACGCGGCCCCCGGGCTTCAGGACCCGGGAGATCTCCCGCCACACAGCCGGCTGGTCGGGACTGAGGTTCAGCACGCAGTTGGAGATCACCACGTCCACGGAGGCCTCCGGTAGGGGGATCGCTTCAATCTGGGCGTGGTGGAAGGTGACGTTGTCCAGCTGCGTGCGCCGGCGGAACGCCGCGGCGTTCTGACGCGCCTTCATCACCATCTCCTTGGTCATGTCCACGCCGTGGACGTGGCCCGTGGCCCCCACCTTGGCCGCGGCGATGAAGACGTCGAGGCCCGCGCCGCTGCCCAGGTCCAGCACCACCTCGCCGGGTTGGAGGCCCGCCAAGGCCGTGGGGTTGCCACAGGAGAGGCCGAGGTTGGCGCCCTCCGGAATCGCCGCCAGCTGGTCGGCGGAGTAGCCCACGGCCTGGGCCAGGGCCTCGGCCTCGCCGCCCCCGCCGCAGCAGGTGGAGGCGGGGCCGCAGCAGGAGCCGGCCCCCTTGGCGATGCGGCCGTAGGCTTCCTTCACGGTGTCGTGGATGGTGTTCATGGAAGCTCCTTGAGGAAGACGGGGGTGCCCGCGCAGAGGGCCCCCTCGAACTGGGTGGTGGTGCGCACCCCGGGAGGCACGTCGCCGAGGGTCACGGGACGGTAACCCCGGCGCTGCACCCAGGTGGCGATGGTGTCGGTCTTCAACACGAGGGGACCCGTGGTCACGGCGGCCTCGGCCACGTCCAGGAGGGCCCGGCCCAGGCCGCCACCCCTCAAGGTGGGCGCCACCACGAGGGAACGGATCACACCTGCCTCCCGGGTGGCCTCCAGGGCCACATGACCCTGGAGTTCGCCATCCTCCTCGGCCACCCAGCCCGCGGTCCGGTCCAGGCCGTCGGCGGGGAGGCCCGCCGACGCGAGGAGGGCCTCCACGGCGGGCAGGTCCCGGGGCTCCCGGGGGCGGATCATGCACCGCACCCACAGGAGCCCTGGACTTCGGAGGAGGTGGCACAGGCGACGGGCGTGCTGCAGGAGGAAGGAACCTCCGCGGGGGTGGTGCAGCAGGCGCCGCCCACTTCCTTCATCACGTCCGCATCCGCCAGCACCGTGAAGACCTCCCAGCGGTTCCCATCGGGATCCACGGCCCACACCTTGTCCTGCTTGGCGAAGCAGCAGGTGGTGCCCGTCTCCACGAGATCCAGCAGGCCGGCCTGCTCCAGTCGCTGGCGGGCGGCCGCCACGTCCTGGGAGGTGGCCACCTGCACCCCGAAGTGGTTCACATTGACGCCCGTGGGGGCTGTCTCCACCAGGGCCAGGTTCAGGGCGGGCTCGTGGAGGTCGAACTTGGCATACCCGGGCCGCCGCTTCAGGGGCAGGGTGTGGAAGAACTTCGCGTAGAAGGCCACGGAGGCTTCGAGGTCGGAGACGTTGAGGGAGACGTGGGGCTTGAGGATGCCGTGCATGGGGGTCCTTTGTATTTTTAAAATTATCGAAATAAGGGTCCAAAAAAACTCAGCAACAGGTCGCCCCTCCGCCGCAGCAGTCCTCCCAGATGAAGGCCGTGAGGGCCCGGAGGGTGCCGAAGTCGGCGCGGTAGCGGAGGTAGGTGCCCTGCCGCTCGGCCTGGACGAGGCCGGCGGCGCTGAGGGTGGCGAGGTGGTGGCTCAGGGTGGAGGCGGGGATCTTCACGGATGCTTGGATCTCGCCGGCCGGCGTGCCCTCCTCGGCGCCCCGGACCACACAGCGGAGGATGGCCAGACGCACGGGATGCCCCAGGGCCGCGAGGGCCTCGGCGTGGCGTTCCAACGATGCGGTCATAACTTCCTCCACTTATGATTCTATTTTTTTCGAAATAGTCCGCAAGGGGGTATTTCCAAAAAAATCGAAATCAACCCCAGAGAGTGGCCAGGCCCTCCGCCGGCAAAGGTTCCAACGCCATCACCCGGGCGTTCTCCTCCACGTGGGCCCGCTGGCCCATGCCGCAGAGGGCCACGGTCACCCCGGGGCAGGAGCGGGTGAACTGGAGGGCCACCTGGGCCGGGGTCCTGCACCCGGGGAACCGATCCTGCAGGGCCTCCATCTGATCGGCGATCTCCGGCAACAGCCGGGCCTGCAGCAGGGAGGCGCTGGTCTGCACCTGGAGTCCTGCGGCCTGGGCGGCGGCGAGGGGGGTGAGCATCCGGCCGCCGAAGGACTGGGTGGCCACCAGGTGGGCCTCCGGCATCCCCAGGTTCAGAGGCAGCTGGATCCAGCGGAAGTGGTGGTCCCCTCCCCCCGCTTGCTCCGCCAGCTGCAGCAGACGCTCCAGGCTCAGGTGGTCCGGGCGGTCGGGCATCACCCGGAACCCGCTCCAGGTGGCCACTCCATAGGCCCGGGTCTTCCCCTCCGCCACCAGGGCCTCACAGGCGCGGAAAGCCTCGAGCATCACCTCCTCGAACACCCGGGGACCCAACCGGGGGCGGGCATGCTCCGGATTGTGGAGGTGGAACAGGTCCACCGAACCGACTCCGAGGGCCTCCAGGCTCACGCCCAGCTGATGCTGGAGGTACCGGGGCGCGAGGCTATGGACCCCCTCCACCAGTTCCTCGGGGCTCAGGATCCCGGGCCCGAGGAGCACACGCTGGAACCACTCCCGAGGGGACTCCTCCCTGAGGCCATCGCCCATGGGGAGGTAGCCCGCCTTGGTGGAGATGAAGAAGGCCTCCCGCGGCAAGGTTGCAAAGGCCTGGCCCAGGGCCCGCTCCGAGCGTCCCCGACGGTAATTGGCCGCGGTGTCGAAGACAGTACCGCCCAGGGCGTGGAAGCGGCGGGCCGCTTCCACATAGCGCGCGTCGGCCTCGGCCCCCTCCCCGCCGAGGTAGGTGCCGAGGCCGAGGGGGCTGAGGCGCATCAGGCGTCCAGGCCTTCCTTCACGACGGTGCCCATCTCCAGGAGCCGATCCTGGGCCCGGCGCGCCCACTCGGTTCCCGGATAGGACTCCACCAGCTTCTGGTAGTAGGCCTTGGCCTCTTCACGGAAGCGCTTGGTTTCGGAGTTCATGAACTCGAGGAACAGCTTCTGGTAGGCCTTCATCTCCTCAGGGCTGAGGGTCGGGTGGTCGCCCCGGCCCAGCTTGTCCTGATAGGCCTTCTGGAAGGTCTCGACCTCCTTGGTCGTCACATAGCGGCGCCGCATGGCCTCGCCGAGGTAGTAGTAAGTGCGTTCCCGATCCAGGTAGTCGGGGTAGGTTTCGAGGGCGGCCTTCAGCCGGCGCTCCGCGCCCGAGTAGTGGTAGGTGTTCACATAGAAGACGCCGACCAGGACCTCATGCTCCGCGATGCGCCGCCAGCACTGCACGAGCTTGTTGCGGACCTCGGGCACGTAGGGGCTTCCGGGCATCTCCCGGAGCAGCACCTCGAAGGCCTCAATGGCTTTGTGGGTGTTGGCCTGGTCGCGCTCGGCGCTCTCGATGCTGGCGTAGTGGCAGAGGGCGAGGTGGTAGAGGGCGTAGTCCCGACGCTCATGCTTGGGGAAGTAGTTCAGGAAGCTCTGGTACTCCACCGCGGCTTCCGGGTAGCTCGAGTTCCCCTGGAAGAAGAAGCTGTCGGCGAGCAGCAGCTTGGCCGTGGGGTACTCCTGGGTGCCGGGGAGGTTCTCCTCCAGGACCCGGAGCTTCTGTCGCCCCTCATTCCACTTGCCCTGCTTCAGGAGGGCATCCCCTTCCGTGAGCAACTGGGCCGAGGAGACCCCCAGCTTGTCCGGGGTCTTCTTGGCCTTCCGGCAACCCAGACCCGGCACCAGCAGGGCCAAGGCCAGCAGGGGAACCACACTCTTAACGACAACCTTCATCGGGTACTCCATCAATCCAACATGCGAGCGGGGGCGCCCGGGTTCCAGGCAGCGACGAGGCGGGCCATCCAGGCTTCCGCCAGGTCTTGGGCCTCGGCCCTCCGCCTGTCATGGAAGACCTCGTGCTTGAAGCCTTCCAATCGGTGCCTCTCCAGGATGCCCGAACGGGCGGCGGACCACAGCGGCTCGGCCGCGGCGGCATCCACCACGCTGTCATCCGCGGAGTCCAGGAGCAGGATGGGTTTTTCCAGCTCGGCCCCAAGGGGCAGGAGCTCCCGTCGCCCCTCGGCCAGTGCCTCCCCGAACGCGGGGGTCGCCAGCTTGTGGCAAAGGGGATCCGCGTAATACCGCTGGACCAGCACGGGGTCCGAGCAGACATCGTGCTTGTTGCCCCCGATGTTCAGGGGCCGATGGGGGATGAGCCAGACCAGCAGCTTGCCCAGGGCCTGCCAGGCCCGGGAACCCTTCACGAGGCTGATGGCCGGGCTGCTGAGGATGAGGCCGTCCAAGGTGTCCCCGTGCCAGAGCAGGGTCAGGAGGGCCACCAGGCCGCCGAAGCTGTGGGCCAGGACGATCTGGGGGCACACCGGCAGGGGGGGCAGGGGCACCCCATCCTTCACCCGGGGGGGCGCCCCGGTGCGGGCCGCGTCATAGCGGCGCTCCTGCCGCAGGAAGAGGGCGAAGTCGTCCACGAAGCCCCGGATCCCGGCGTCCGCATCGCCCCGGATGCCGCTGGATCGGCCGAACCCCTTGTGGTCCATGGCCGACACGGACCAGCCCAAATGGTGCAGCCAGTGGGCGATGTGCCGGTAACGCTCCCCATGCTCGCCATAGCCGTGGGAGAGGACCACCCGCCCCTTGGGCTGGGCATGCTCCCACCGGCAGTACGCCAGATCCGCCCCCGCATGCCCCTTCAGGAACCCCCGCATCGTGGGCTCCAGGTCCGCGGGCAGGAGCGGATGATATTCGGGCATCGGATCAGTCTATCGGGCTTCGGGCTCCGAGCTTCGGGCTTCGATGGGGGGAGACCCATCCGGGCCCTGGCCTTGGGCCGAAAAGTCCCTGCATTTATGGACTTTGCGATCAGCTTAGGGCGTTCCCCCGAGGCCCGAAGCCCGGAGCCCGAAGCCCTTGGCGGAGCTTCGCTCCGCTAAGATGGAAGGTTGCCTGTCCCCCAGGCCGAGGATGATGCATGGATTTTGATAGCCTGGTCCGCGCCAAGAACGAGCTCGCGCCGCGGGTGACCCAGCTCGTGAACCACCTGGATCCCGAGCGCAAGAAGCTGGAACTGGAGCAGATCGAGGAGCGCACGCTGGCCCCGGGGTTCTGGGACGATCCGGAGGCCGCCCGGCCCATCCTCAAGCAGCGGGGCGTCCTCACAGACGGCATCGCCCTCGCCAAGAAACTGAATGGCGGGGTGGAGGACCTGGAGACGGCGCTGGAGCTGGCCCGGGAGGACGACTCCATGCACGCGGAGGCCGAGGCCCTGGAGGCCTCCCTCCGGCAGGCCGTGGAGGACGCCGAGCTGCGCATGATGCTCAGCGGCGAGCTGGATCCCAACAACGCCATCGTCTCCATCAGCGCCGGCGCCGGGGGCACCGAGAGCCAGGACTGGGCCGCCATGCTGCTGCGCATGTACCTGCGTTTCTGCGAATCCAAGGGCTGGAAGACGGAGATCATCGACCAGCAGGATGGGGAGGAGGCCGGCATCAAGGGCGCCACCTTCACGGTGGAGGCCCCCTACGCCTATGGCTACCTCCGGGCCGAGGCCGGCGTGCACCGCCTCGTGCGCATCAGCCCCTTCGACTCCGCCAAGCGGCGCCACACCAGCTTTGCGGCCGTGTATGTGAGCCCGGAGTTGGACGACACCATCGACGTGGAGATCCCCGAGAAGGACCTCAAGATCGACGTGTTCCGCGCCAGCGGCGCCGGCGGTCAGCACGTGAACCGCACGGAATCCGCCGTGCGCTTCACCCACCTGCCCACGGGCATCGTGGTGAGCTGCCAGAACGAGCGCAGTCAGATCAAGAACCGCGCGACCGCCATGAAGGTGCTCCAGGGCCGGCTCTACGAGCTGGAGCGGCAGAAGTTCGAGGACAAGGTGGCCGCGGCGTCCGGCGACAAGGCCGACGTGGCCTGGGGCAGCCAGATCCGCAGCTACGTGCTCCAGCCCTACCAGATGGTCAAGGACCACCGCACCAGCCACGAGACCAGCCAGACCCAGAAGGTGCTGGATGGCGATCTGGACGGCTTCATCCGCACCCAGCTGCTGGCGAAGACGCTGAAGACGGAAGGCTAGGCCTCCATGGTCGCGGCCGTCGCCGAGGCCCTGGGCCGGCGCCTCTTCCGGCTGGTGGGCCGACGCCCCGGTGCGCCGTCCACCCTGCACCCCTGGTTGCGCCTCGCCGCGGCCCTCCCCGCGCCCGACCCGCGGCCGGAGGCCCGGTGGTTTCGGGACCTGGAGGCCTGGGTGGGCAGCTACGGCTACCGGGTGGGCCCCTTCCTGCCCGTACCCCACCGCTGGCTCCACCTGGGGGTCGCCACGGAAGGCCTTCTCCTGGAGGAGGGTTGGGGCCCGCTGACGGCCCGTTGGCCCCGGGTGTGGGTGCCCTACGGGCGCATCACCCGCGCCGTGCTCGCGGCCCGCCCCGTGTGGCCCGAGGAGGCCGGCCTCAACCTCTGGATCCGCGCCCGGAGCGTGGATCCCGAAGCCCGGGAGCACTTCCGGGACCTGCACGTGAACATCCGCTTCAGCAGCCCCCAGTTCCACCGCCTCGCCGCGGCCCTGGAACCCCACCTGGAGCTGATCTACACCGAAGGCGGGGAATTGAAGGGGCACGGATGACCACCTCCAAGGCCCACTGCGACCTCTGCCTCTCGGCCATCCACGAGGGACGCACGGAACGCCTCGTGCACGGCGCCAACTTCGCCTTCTGCTGCCCGGGCTGCGCCCAGGTCTTCGAGATCCTGGGGCCCGAGGAGGCGGCGAAGCAGGGGCCCCGGTTCAAAGGCGGCGAGGGCACCGCGGAGCTGCCACCGGGACCCTACAACGAGGTCTGGCTCAAGGTGGAGGGCATCGCCTGCGGCTCCTGCGCGCCGCTGGTGGAGGGCCTGCTGCAGAGCCGCCCCGGGGTGGTGAAGGCCGTGGTGGAGCCCGTATCCGAAGTGGCCCAGGTGCTCTTCGCCCCCAGCGTGGTGCGCAAGGACGAACTGGGCCCCCACCTGGCGAAGTACGGCTTCGGGGCGAAGGAGCTGCAGCACGCCGACGACGACGCGCCGGACCTCCACGCCGCCATCCGGCTCGTGCTGGCCATCGTGCTCGGCGCCAACGCCATGATGAACGCCATGGTGATGTACGCGGCCTTCGCCCACGACATCGGCCGCAGCTGGTTCAGCGAGCTCTTCTTCATGGAGCGGGTGTACGAGCCCAATCCGATCCCCGATGACATCCGCGGCATCTTCACCTGGGTCACGGGCATCTCCGCCCTGCCCGTCCTCCTCTACTGCGGCTGGCCCATCCTCGTGAGCGGGTGGCGCCGGGTGCGCCTGGGCAGCCCCAACACGGACAGCCTCGTAGGCTTCGGGGCCGTCATGGCCTTCTTCGTGAGCCTCTATACGATGCTCGTGCTGAAGAGCCACCACGTGTACTTCGACACCGCCTCCATGCTCGTGAGCCTGCTCGTCATCGGGCGGGCCCTGGAGAAGGGGAGCAAGCGCAAGGCCCAACGGGCCGTGCAGGGTCTCCTTCACCTGAGCACCAAGGGCGCGGAGAAGTGGGTGGACGGCGCCTGGCAGGAGGTTCCGCAGACGCTGGTGCAGCCCGGGGATCGCCTGCGCGTGAAGACGGGGGAGCGCATCCCCGTGGATGGCCGCGTGCTCACAGGCGAAGGTTGGCTCGACACCAGCAGCCTCACGGGGGAACCCCGGCCCCTGGCCGTGGCCGCCGGCCAGGACGTGCTCGCGGGCACCCTGCTCCAGGATGGCACCCTGGAACTCGAAGCCCGCGCCGTGGGCGAAGCCACCCTGCTGGCCCAGGTGGTGCAGCGGGTCCGGCAGACCCTTTCCGCAAAACCGCCCCTGCAGCTCCTCGCCGACCGGATCGCCGCCGTCTTCATGCCCACGGTGCTGGCCCTCGCCCTGCTGGCGGGGTTGCTCGCCTTCGCCAAGCAGGCCACGCCTTCCCAGGCCCTCATGGCCGGCGTCGCCGTGCTCGTGGTGGCCTGCCCCTGCGCCCTGGGCCTCGCCACCCCGATGGTGCTCATCCAGGCCGTGGGCGAATGCGCCCGCCGCGGCATCCTGCTCAAGGGTGGCGAGGTGCTGGAGGCGGCGCCCAAGGTGAAGGCGCTCGTCTTCGACAAGACCGGCACCCTCACCACCGGCAAGCTGGAACTGCTGGGCCTGCGCCTGCGGGGCCTTGACGCGCACCGCGCCTTCGCCCTGGCCGCGGCCCTGGAGGAGGTGAGCACCCATCCCCTGGCGGAGCGGCTCTTCCGCGAGGGCATGACCCGCCTCCAGGAACGGGGCGAACCCCTGCCCGAGGTGGGGGACCGTCGCGTGCGCACCGGTCTGGGCGTGGAGGGGACCCTGGAAGGCCAGCCCCTGCGCATTGGCCGCCCCGGCTGGCTGAAGCACGAAGGCGTGGAGGTGCCCGAAGCCTGGCTCTCAGGCGATGGCCTCGGCGGCTCCCTCGTCATCCTCGCCCACGGTCCCGAAGCCCTCGCCCTCTTCGCCCTGGGCGACCAGGTGCGCCCCGAGGCGGCCCGTGCCGTGAAGGTCCTGAAGGCCCTGAAGGTGGAACCCTGGCTCATCAGTGGCGACCGCCTGGAGACCTGCCTCCAGGTGGCCGCCCAGGTGGGCATCGAGGCCCGCTGCGTGGTGGGTGGGGCCCTGCCCCAGGAGAAGGCCGACCACCTTGCCCGCCTTCAGGCGGAGGTGGGCCCCACGGCCATGGTGGGCGACGGCATCAACGACGCCGTCGCCCTCTCCCAGGCTGACCTGGGCATCGCGATGGGCAGCGGGGCCTCCGTGGCCCTGGAGAGCGCGGGCCTCGTGCTCGTGCACCGGGACCTCCGGCGCATCCCCACCTTCCTGCGCCTGGGGCGCATGGCCGTGGGCCGCATCCGCCAGAACCTCTTCTGGGCCTTCGGCTACAACCTCGCCCTCATCCCCCTGGCCCTCGCGGGCCACGTGCACCCCATCCTCGCCGCCACGGCCATGATGGCCAGCAGCCTCAGCGTGGTGCTCAACAGCGGCCGCAAGCTGAGCCTGGAAGGCCGCCGCCGGGATCTGGAAGGCTGATCAGAACCTCACCCCCACGTAGAGGCCTGCCTGGAAGCTGGGCGCAAGGCTCTTGAGCACGGCTTCTGCAGATTCGATGTCGTCGTTGGTCGTGGCCAGGGGAGTCGCCAGCTCCAGACCGAATACGGGCCGCCACCCCGGCTTGGAGGGAGCCCAACCCACATGCCCCCGCAACCAGGGCCGACCGTAATTCGTGCTGTCGCTCCCATCCGTGAGCTTGTCCCCGCGGTAGTCCAGAGCCACCCCCGCCTCGAAGGCGCCCACGTAGCGGTAGCCCACGGAGAGTCCCCAGAAATCGTGCTCCAGGTCCCCGGAACCCACGTAACTGCCGGTGATGGAGAGATCCACCTTGGTCTTTGTCTTGGGCTGCCAGCCCAGACCGACGGTCAGCTGATGGGCTCCGGGGAAGAAGGCGGCCTCGAAGCGGAGGGCGGCCACGGTCTTGGCGTCGGGCTTGGCCTCCACCCCACTGCGATTGAAGGTGTTGTAGTTCTGCCGCGCCAGGAAGACCTGGGCGTCGAACGTCTGGGCGGCCAAGGGCAGGGCCGCGCCGAGGAGAATGAGGATGCTGCGGTTCATGGCACCTCCTGCATGCGCTGCGCGCAGTCGAACATCGCCCGGCCGCGGGAATCGGCCAGGTTCCGAAACCCACCTCCATCACGGATTCCCTCCCGCCACGGGGGGATGGGGCCTACCTTGAACAGTGTCTGGGCGCCTTCCCGTTTGCGCCTGGGACTGGGTTCCGATCCACAGGTCCCCTATGCTGGACCCATGACCTTCGACATCGCCATCGTCGGCGCCGGCCCCGCCGGTTCCGTGTGCGCCTGGGCCTTGGCCCGCCAGGGCAAATCCGTGCTGCTGCTGGACAAGGCCCCCTTCCCCCGGGTGAAGCCCTGCGGGGGCGGGGTGAGCCCCCAGGTGGGCCGGTGGCTGCCCTTCGACCTCTCCCCGGCCATCTCCCTGCGCCCCTCGAAGCTCCGCTTCACCTGGAAGGCCCGCGAAGACGCCGTGGAGCTGGATCTCGGGGAGGACCTCCTCTGGATGGTGCGGCGGGAGGTTTTCGATCAACTGCTCGCGGACCATGCCACGGCCGAGGGGGCCACTTTCGAATCCGACTGCGCCCTGCGGGGGCTCGTCCGGGAGGCGGGCGCCTGGCGTCTGGACACGTCCCGGGGGGATCACCGTGCCAAGATCGTCGTGGCTGCCGACGGCGCCCTGGGCCCCACCGCCAAGCTCCTGGGCCTGCGGCCCGCCACCCGCGCCCTGGTGGGGGCCATCGAGGCCGAGAGTCCCGTGCCCCCCGCGGACCCGGACGTGGTCCACCTGGATTTCGGCACCGTGAAGGCAGGCTACCTCTGGAACTTCCCCAAGGCCGATGGCCAGAGCTGCGGCATCGGCGTGTTCCGGGGCCGTCAGGCCACGGCCCTGGATGAGCGGCTGGAAGGCTACCTCCAGGGCTTTGACCTGAGCCTGGCGGGGTGCCACCGCATGGCCCACCCCATCCTGCTCTGGGATGGGGATCGCCCCCTGCACGCGGAGAATGCCCTCGTCATCGGGGAGGCTGCTGGGGTGGTGGATCCCCTCACCGCAGAGGGCATCCGTCCCGCCATCTGGAGCGGCCTGAAGGCTGCCGAAGTCCTCCTGGCCACGCCCGAAGGCGGGAGCCTCGCCACCTACACCGCCGTGATGACCGAGACCCTGGGCACCGAGATGGCCTGGGCCCGCCGCCTCTCCAAGGCCTTCTACGCCGCCCCCGAGCTGGCGTGGCGGGTGGCGGTGAAGCACCCCAGCGGCCCCCGGATCATGGCTCAGGTCCTCCAAGGGGAGACCACCTACCGGGCCACGGCGGACCGGGCGCTCCGCAAGCTCGCCTTCGGCTGGATCTGACCGGCCCCTACCTCCTCGGGCTGGGATTCACGCCAAAATATTCCGGACAGGCGCCCGCGGCACCCTGGGGTACATTGGAGCCACTCCACCCCCTTCCACGAAGCCAGCCTGCCCCATGCCGATCCCCCGTGGGTCCCTTCCCCTCGTTTTCCTGGCGACCTCCCTGGGCGCCCAGGAGGCTCCGGGCCCGCTGGAGGCCTTCAAGGCCCTGTTGGCGACCCGGGTGGAGAGCTCCTCCCGCCAACCCGAGTCCGTCCGCGAGGCGCCGGTGCCCGTCACCGTGATCACGGCGGAGATGATCCAGCATTCCGGGGCCCGCACCCTCAAGGACCTGCTGGTGACCTTCGTACCCGGGATGACGGCGGTGGAGGACCAGAACGAGCCGAACGTGGCCATGCACGGGGCCTATGCCAGCTCCCAGCAGAAGATCCTGGTGATGCTCAATGGCCATCGGCTGAACTCCCGGGCCTACGCCATGGCCAATCCGGACTGGAGCCTCTCCCTGGACCGCCTGGCCCGGGTGGAGGTGCTGCGGGGACCCGGCTCCAGCCTTTACGGGAACGTGGCCCTGACCGCCGTGGTGAACCTCGTCACCAAGCGGCCCTGGGAAGTGGAGGGCACCCAGGTCACCTTCGGCACGGGCAACCACGGGCAGCGGCTCCTCAGCGTGGTGGCGGGCCACGACCAGCCGGGCGATCAGGAGATCCTCTTCTGGGGGCAGTGGTACGGCAATGACGGGGAGACCCGCGCCGTGCCCGCGGCGGAGGACTACAGCCGGCTCCCCAAGGAAGGCTCGGCCCTCCTCTACGGCTTCAAGGATCGCCCCAGCTACGACCTGGGCTTCACCTACCGGTTCGGCTCCGTCACGCTGCTGGCCAACCAGCGCTACAGCCACTATGTGGAGCCCTTCTCCGGCGGTGGTGTCACGGGGGAGGTCTACGACTACGGCCAGTACCAGCACCTCCAGGGTGAGGGCCCCGGCCTGGGCAGCCTCAGCCAGCACCTGGGCACCACCTATCAGCGGGAGCTCGGCGCCTGGGCCATGAATCTCCACCTGGGGCTGGATGCCAACGAACTGCACGCCGTCATCGTCACCGATCCCGCCACGCGTAGCTTCGCCATGCCCTCCTGGGCCGAGCGCAGTCAGACCGCCCGCCTGGAGTTGATCCGCCCCTACGAGGACGCCGTGGGCGACGGCTCCCTCCTGGTGGGTGCGGAAGTGGATTACCTCGATCTCCGCTCCAGCTCCTTCCCCAAGGGCACCAATGGCCAGTGGACCTCCTTCGGCGATTCCACCGCCACGCCCCTGCTGGCCCCGGGCTCCGAGCAGACCCTCAGCGGCTTCGCCCAGGTGAAGCACCATCTTTCGGCCACCCACATCTTCAACGTGGGCCTCCGCTTCGACCGGAAGCACCGCCACGAGGGTGATCCCGTCTCGGACCTGAGCCCCCGCCTGGCCTGGATCTGGCTCCCCACGGCCGATGCCGAGGTGAAGGTGAGCTACGCGCGCAGCTTCGTGGACGCCCCCTACTGGTACCGCTACAACAGCCTTCCCAGCTACCGCGGGGCCATCGACCTGAAGCCCGAACACCTGGAGGCCTTCCAGATCACGCCCAGCTGGACCACCCCGGACGGCCAGAAACGCCTCGCCTTCAACCTCTTCCACAACACGTTCCGGGACGTGATCTACCGCAACAACCAGGCCCCGCCCACGGAGCCCATCTACACCAACGCCGGGCGCATGCGCACCTGGGGCGCGGAGCTGGAGGCCGGCCACCTCAGCCCCCGCTTCCAGGCCCGGGCCACCCTCAGTTGGCAACGCCTCATCAATGCCCAGTCCATCGGGGCCGGGGATGGGCGCATCGACCACGTACCCCCCTTCTCCGGCCACCTGGTGTTCGACGTGAAGGCCCTGGAGGGCGGGACCCAGGCGCTCTGGTCCGACCTCCAGGTGCACCACACGTCCGCCCAGCGGGCCCCCTTCGACATCGCCTTCCCCGCCAACACGGGCCCCATCCCCAGCCCCGCGGTGAGCTACCGCGACCTCGGACATGAGGAGCCCGCCGTCACCACGGTGGACGCGGGCCTTCGCTGGGAAGGCTTCCTGGGCCGGGGTTCGAACCTGGAGCTGCGCGCCTGGAACCTCTTCGACCGAACCTACCGCCAGGGGGGCAGCACCACCTTCCCCTACCCCCAGCCGGGCCGATGGGTGCTCCTCAAGGTGGGTCTCAACCTGGACCGCTGGCTCAAGTAGCTGGCGGAACCTGAGACGATGAACTCCATGGAGACCCTCGGCCGCTTCCAGATCCTCCGCCCCCTGGGGCGGGGCGCCATGGGGGAGGTGTACCTCGCCAAAGATCCCGCCCTGGGCCGGGAGGTGGCGTTGAAGACCATCCGGCCCGAGCTCGTGGGCGTGAGCATGGGCGGGGACGTGGTGGCCCGCTTCGAGCGGGAGGCCCAGGCCGCGGCGAGGCTCAAGCACCCCGGCGTCGTCACCGTCTACGAGTTCGGCAAGGAGGGCGATCTCCTCTACCTCGTTCAGGAGTTCGTGGAAGGCGAGAGCCTCGCGGACCTCCTGGCGCACCGGGCCCTCAGCCGCCCCGACCTCGTGGAGGTGGTGGCCCAGGTCTGCGAGGGGCTGCACCATGCGCACAAGCAGGGCATCGTGCACCGGGACATCAAGCCCGCCAACGTCATGGTGGGTCGGGACGAGGGCCGCCCCGTGGCCAAGATCCTCGACTTCGGCGTGGCGAAGATCAGCGGGGCGGAGTTCACGCAGACAGGCCAGGTGGTGGGCACCCTCGCCTACATGGCCCCCGAGTACCTGCGCACCGCCCAGGCCACGGCCGCCAGCGACCAGTTCAGCGTGGGCGTGATGCTCTTCGAGGGGCTCAGCGGCCAGCGCCCCTTCCAGGGCGAGACCACGGGGGCCGTCGTCTACCACATCATCCACGACGCCCCCCAGGAGCTGGACTCCGCCGACCTGGAAGGCCTCAGCCCCTCCCTGCGGGGCATCCTGGCCCGGGTCCTGGCCAAGGATCCCATCGCCCGCTTCCCCAGCCTGCTGGACCTCGCCCGCAGCCTCCGCGCCGCCCTGGATCCCCGCTGGGCCCCTTCGGAGGAGGCCACCACCGCCCTGCAGCGGGTGGAGGTGGAGACGACGGCGCCCCGGGCCCTTGCGGCACCACCCGCCCCGCGTCGTGGGGGCCTTTGGCTGGGGCTGGGCGCCCTGGGCCTGCTCCTCGTGGGGGGCGGCCTCTGGTGGGCCACCGGCGGCAAGGTCCCCGGCCTCAAGGTCGCCCGGGCTCCGCGCAGCTACGACAACCTCCTCGCCGAGGCGGAGCGCGTGATGGACAGCCGCCCCCGGGAAGCCGTGCACATCCTGGAGACGATCCTGGAGGCGAGCCCCAAGGACGCCACGGATCCGGACATCCTCGCCCTCCTCCTCGTCGCCCACTACAAGGCCGGGGACCTCGTGAAGTTCGGGGAGGTGCTGGGGGAGGCCGGGGACCGGGGCGTCACCCCCATGAAGCTCCTGGGCAACGACGCCTACGTGACCATGCTAGAGGGCGACCAGCGCCGCAAGCGCCTGCCCCAGCCCCTGCGCGATCGCCTCCTCAAGGGTCTGGAAGAGGCCCGCTGATCAGCGTTTGAAAAGGCCGTCCAGGAAGTAGGCGGGGCCGATGAGCAGTTGCACGAGATTGGTGGCGAAGCTGGGCTGGTTCTTCTCCCAGATCCAGTGCCCCGCCAGCTGGAGGATCCACGCGGGGATCGCGAGGGCGAGGTGCAGCTTCCAGGAGAGGAAACGCGCTCCCACGCACATCAACGCCCCAATGGGCCCGGCCACCAGGGCGAGCTTCAGATCGTGCTGGGCGTAGAAAAAGATCGCCAGGGAGAGCACCAGCTCCGCCCAACCCATGGGCACGCCGAACACAGGAGTGTGCCCGGGGATCTGCTGGAGGAAACCCATGGCCGTGAAGACGATGAGGGGAATGCAGAGGGCATGCGTACGGTGGGTGAGGAGGTGGGTGTGATCCTTCCCGTATTGCTCGAACCAGGCCGTCAGCGTCGCGCTGCGCTCGAACACCTTCATGGCTGGCCTCCCCGTTCCACCATCATCTTCGGGGGCAGTTCCGCGGCCATCAAGGCCCATTCCTCATTGAGCGCCTTGAAGCGCGCGGGCAGCACGAGGCCCGGGGTATAGCGCCAGAAGGTGGCTTCACGTCCCTTCAGGAGGGTGCGTTCCCCCTTGTGGGTCACCTTCCACGTGGCCGGGGCCTGCTCCCGCTGGGGCATCGCCCCCGCATCGATCATCTTCTCCGGCCCGCTGTGCACCAGCACGAACTGGCGCAGGGTCTCCGCATCGCCCTGCTCCCGCTGCAGGGAGATGAAGGCCGGATGCCCGCCGTCCACCACCTGGAAGGTGACGGCCCGACCGGCGCGGGTGCGGTAGATGAGGCGGCCCTGGAGGGCCTGGGCCCGGCAGCTGAACGCCACCAGGCCCAGGATCAGCACGGAAGGGAGCCGCACGACTACATGTTCAAGGCGCGCCCGTAGACGGCGCGGGCCGCCTCGGGGAACACCTCGTTGAGGGTGGGGTGGGGGTACATGGTGTTGATGAGCTCGTTCACCGTGTATTCGCCACCGAGGAGGGCGACGCTGGAGCTCACGAGTTCCGTGGCCTTGGGGCCGATGATGTGGATGCCCAGGATCTCGCCGTACTGCTTGTCGGCCACGATCTTGATGAAGCCGTGGGGCTCGCCCACGATGTTGGCCTTGGCCATGGGCATGAAGGGGAATACGCCCACCTGCACATCCCGGCCCTTTTCCCTGGCCTTGAGCTCCGTGAGGCCGATGGAACCCACCTCGGGATCGCAGTAGGTGCAGCCGGGAACCCGGTCGTAGTTGATGGGGTGGGGATGCACGTCCTTGTTTCCCAGGCTCTGGGCGATGTGTTCGGCGGCGACGACCCCCTCATCGGAGGCCACGTGGGCCAGCCAGGGCGTGCGCACGATGTCGCCGATGGCGTAGAGGCCGGGTTCGGCCGTCTGCATGAAGCCGTCGATTTCCACGTAGCCGCGATCCACCTTGGCCTTCGTGGCCTCCAACCCCAGGTTGGCGGTCACGGGCCCGCGGCCCACGGCGATGAGCACGTGGCTGGCCTCGATCTGGCCGGCCTTCTCGCCCTCGAGGTGGCACACCACCTTGTCGGGGAAGCGATCCAGCTTGGCGATCTTGGTCTTCACGCGGATGTCCATCTTGTAGGACTTGGTGAGGATCTTCTCCAGCTCCCGGCCCACTTCGTGATCCTCGATGGGGAGGATCTGGTCGGCCAGCTCCACGAGGGTGACCTTGGAACCCAGGCGGGCGAAGGTGGAGGCGAACTCCACGCCGATGGCGCCGGCGCCGAGGATCACCAGGTGCTCGGGCAGGGTGGTCATGTCGAGGATGTGGTCGCTGTTGAGCACGCGGGCGCCGTCCGTCTCCAGGCCGGGCAGTTCCCGCGGCACGGACCCCGTGGCCAGGATGATCTTCTTGGCGGTGTGGACCTCGACCCCGGCCTCACCGGAGACCTGCACCTGTCCACCACCCAGGAGCTTGCCGAAGCCCTTGAGCACCTGCACCTTGTTCTTCTTCATGAGGAACTCGATGCCCTTGCCGTTCTTCAGCACGATGCGGTTCTTACGCTTGACGATGGCTTCGAGGTTCGCCCTGAGGGACTTGGGATCCACCCCGTCGATGCCGTAGTCGGAGGCGTCCTGCATCTGCTCGATGCGGTGGGCCGTCTCCAGCCAGGTCTTGGCGGGGATGCAGCCGCGGCGCAGGCAGGTGCCGCCCAGGCCCGCCGGATCCTTCTCCACGATGGCGGCCGTGAGCCCCAGCTGGCCCGCACGCACCGCAGCGATGTAGCCGCCGGGGCCGGAACCGATCACGATCACGTCGAACTGGGCCATGGAACCTCCAAAGAGCGAACGGGCCAGTATCCCACGGCCCCCCCCTCCCCCGAAGGGGTGGTCTCCCCAAAGCAACACGGCCCCCGGGATCCGGGGGCCGTGCGGGGGGCGGGACAGACTTAGGCGGCGGCCAGCACCGCCCGGCGGGCGGCTTTCCACTCGGACCAGGCCTCGGCCAGCTCCGCCTTCTGGCGGGACATGGCCTCCTTCCACTCGGCCTTGGCCATGCGGAAGGCCTCGGCCTTGGCGTGGCCGAGCACCTTCAGTTCGCGGCGCTTGCGGGCCCAGGCTTCCCGGCGCTCGTGCATGCTGGCGATGGCCGCGTCCATGCGCGCCCGGGCCGAAGCCAGGCGGTCATGGAGGGAATCGGTCTCTTCCGCCCGCTTCGCCGCGAGCTTGGCCTGCAGCCGCTGGGCCTCCACGGCCAGCTCGGCCCGGCGCATGACGGCGGCGGGAACCCGGCGGAAGTCGGAGACGAGGCCCGTGGGGCGCAGGGCGTTGAGGATCCACTTGGTGCTGTCGTACTGCCACCACTTGGCGCCGTTGCGGTAGTCCCACTGCCACATGTGGTGGAAGTTGTGGTAACCCTCGCCGTAGGTGAGCGGGGCCAGCAGCCAGTTGTCCCGGGCGCTGTTCTCCTCGGTGTAGGGCCGGTTGCCGAACACGTGGGCGGCGGAGTTGATGAGGAAGGTCGTGTGGTGCGTGAGCACGATGCGGACGAGGAGACCCACCACGAGGTGGCCCCAGAAGTTCCCCGTGACCAGGCCGATCCAGAGGGGGATCGACGCGGCGGCGGCACCCACGAGGAAGACGTGTTCGTGCTGGAAGACGACCATGGGGTCCTTCTTCAGGTCCTCGACACCCTGGAGCGGGATGTCGGGGCCCTTCATGACCCAGCCCCAGTGGGCCCAGCCGAAGCCCTTGCCGATGGCGTAGGGGTCCTTCTCCAGGTCGTCCACGTGGCGGTGGTGGATGCGATGGTCGCTGCTCCACTTCAGGGCGGAGTTCTCGAAGGAGGCCGCTCCGAAGAAGAGCATGAGGGCCCGCCAAGGCGCCGTGGCGCGGTAGGCCCGGTGCGAGAACAGGCGATGGTAGCCCGCGCTGATGGCGGTGCCGATGATGAACACCATGGAGAGGGAGACGATCCACTCGCTCCAATGGAAGCCATTGACCATCAGATGGATGGGCAGCGCGACCGCGGCGATCAGCAGCGATCCCCACAGAAAGAGGGTGTTCAGCCAATTACGGCGTCCCTGAGCCATGAAACCTCCGCGGGGGGAGGCCCCCGGCATACCTTCTCTATCGTAACGAGAGGAGGGGGCCGTGAGCCCCCTCCCATTTTTCATAGGCCAACTTGGCCGGGCTAGAACTTGACCCCCAGGGAGAACCTGAAGGTGCGCCCGTTGTCGTATTTCGTGGGCGCGCCGAAATTGCTCCCCTTCACGAAGGGATCGGTGATGGGATCACCCTTCGGGAGGTCGTCATAGGCCGTGTTGGTCTCCAGGACCGACTGGTGATTGAAGAAGTTCCGCACATCCAGCTTCAGGAAGATGGTGAGGCTCCGGTCACCGCCGAATTTGACCACTCTGAAGTCCTGCTGGGCACTGGCGTCCAGGGACCGGTAGCTGGGGTACCGCCCGTCACCCCGCGTATTGTCCAGGTACTGGTTCGTCCACCCCCCAAATTGATTGCTGAGGGCCGGATTCAACGAGGTCCGGTGGATGGACCGGGTGTGGCTGTAGACGTCGCCGCTGCGGTAGCCCGCCAGCAATCCGAACGTGGTGCGCCCCGCCCGGGTCTCGAAGGAGTAGCTGGCCAGGAGGTTCACCCTCAGGGGGGAATCCCCGGGCAGACGGCCGCTCGGATTGATCACATTCCGGTCGTACATGGCGACCCCATCCTGGGTGGTGAAGAACTCCAATCCCTGGCCGCGGCCGGGGTTCGAAGCGCCTTCCCCCACGAAGTTGCCCTTGAGGCTGGCCCAGGTGATGTTGCCGCTCACGGACCAGGATTCCTTGGCCCAGGCACCTTCCAGCTCCAGGCTCTTGTACTCACGACTGGGAATATCGCTGTTCTGGTAAACCCTCAAGTAGATGTCCACCGGGGGCTGGACGGGAGAGGGCTGATCGGGATCGATGAGACCCGGATCCGGAGCCGTCCCGCTGTTCCCCTGGGTGTAGTCGATCAGGTTGGACCATTTCTTCTGGATCGCGTTCACCTTCACGTACCCACGCCCCCCCCACAGCGAGTAATTGTGGGTCGCGTTGAGCTGCCATTCGGCCACCTGCTGCGGTTTGAGGTTGGGCGCGATCCGGAAGTTGAGGTGGGCGTCGGTGTGGTAGACGTAACCGCCGGTGCCCTGGCTGAAATAATTGCTGATGTTCTCCATGTCGGAATAGGTCACGGGCGTGCTGTCGTACTGGTTCGCGTAGACCCCGCCAGGCGCCCACATGAACTCCTTGAGGGGGGCGTTGTTCACGTAGGTGACGTTCTGGAGGGTGGACTCCAGCACCCGCCCGTTGTATTTGGCGTAGCTGAGCCCGAAGGTCCAGTCCCCATCCCCCTTGGGGTCGAATTTCACCCCCAGGCGCGGGCTGAAGGCACCGGAATTCTTGGCAGAGGTCCCCCCCAGCTTGCTTTCCGCCGTGTAGCCGTCCAGGCGGAATCCGATCTGGAAGTTCCAGTTCTTGTTGAGCTCCCATCGGTCGTTCACGTAATACCCGAGGGTCCGGGTCTCGGCCTTGTCGTCCTTGAGTTCCAGGCCATCGATGCTGTCCACCGATCCCAGCCCGGTGCTGAGATCCAGCCCGTAGACGTTGATCCCGTAGCTGTTGTAGCGGACTCCGCCGATGGTGAAGTAATTGGGGGTCGACGCGCCGCTCGCGGTGGTGATGCCGTGGTAGGCATCGGCCCCGATGTCGATCTGATGGCTTCCCGCGGCGTTCAGGAAATAACTGAATTTCAGATTGGCAGTTTCGTTGTCCCGGCGGTCAGGGCCGGGGTCGTTGGGATCGAACCAGACATTCCGATACCCGTAGCTGTCGTCAAGGTTGTACAGGGTGAACCGGTTCACGTCCGGCGTGGTGCCCCCGCCGAGGAACTGGCTCTTGTGCCCGAACTTCAGGCTCATGGTCGCGTTCTGGCCGAAGATGGCCTTCCACTGCATGTTCCAGAAATGCCCTTTCGTGGCGAGTTCCACCAGGTTCGCCTGGTCGCCGGCCCCGTAGTCCATGTTCTTCTGGAGCTTGTCGTTGTCGTGATAGCTCCACGACAAGGTGTGGTTCTGATTGATGGCCCAGGTCAGCTTGATCTCCCGCCGGGTGTCATCCTCCTTGCGGAAGTAGGTGAAGCCGTTCAATCGGGGATCACCGGTGGGCCAGGCCTGGTTCGAGGTCCCACCCACGAAGGGGGTGTTCGGGTCCGCATAGAAGTGGGCCACGTGGAACCAGAGCTTCGATTTCACGATGGGCCCATCCACTTGGATGCTCCGCTCGGTCTGGAGCTTGTTGGGGATCAGGCCACGGTCCGTGGTGGCATTGACCGCGTTCCAGCTGGAATTGGACATGTCCAGGCGGAGCGAACCGGAGAATTCATCCCCACCGCTCTTGGTGACGGAATTCACCACGCCGCCTTCCACGTCGCCATATTCGGCGGGCAGGGCGCCCGTGAGGACCTGGGTCTCCTCCACGCTGTCGAAGATGATGGGGATGCGTTGGCCCTGGTACAGGTTGTCCTGCACATTCTGGCCGTCCACGAGAAAGAGGTTCCCCGTGCCCATGGAGCCGCGGATGCTTACGCCACCGCGGGCGGAACTGGCGTTCTCCACCACGCCCGGGGCGAGGTAGGTGATGTCCAGGAGGTTCGACCGGCTCACGGGCAGGGAATCGATGGTCTCCTTCGTGTAATTCACCGCCTGCTTGAATTCGGCCTTGTCCGCGGCGATGTTTGCGGCCACGACTTCGACCACGGTGCCCGCCGTGGCGGAAAGGGTGATGCGGGGACTGAAGGTCTGCTCGAGGCCCACGCGCTGATTCAGGGTGCGGGTTTCAAGCCCTTCCTTGGACACCACGATCTTGTAGTCGCCGGGAGGCAGGAGGCGCGCTCCGAAGTGACCCGAACCATCCGTGCGGTATTCGCGGGTCCCCTGCAGCGCGGGGCTCGTGAGGATGACCCGGGCGCCCGCGATGGGGTTCCCGCCTTTGTCGACCACCTCTCCGTTGATGTTGGCGGATTGGGTTCCCTGCGCCAGGGCGGGCAATCCCAGGGCGAGGATGGGAAGGAGCCGGCCCAAGCCGGCAATGCGGCGGTGCATGAAACCTCCGGAACGGGCGAAGCCGGGCCTCTGAAAGCGCCTGGGTCATCGGGGTGGAAAGGGTTGAATTGGGCCCCAATCTGCCCCCGCCCATGGGAGGTGTCAATCCAGTTATTTCAACGATTCCTGTGCGGATGGTGAACGCCCCCACCAGCTCTGCTCGTGGAAGAACGCGAAGGTCAAGGTGGCGCTCGCGACCATGAGCGCCCAGATGGCTCCGTCAGCCGGTTTTTCCCCCAGCAGGGGCAGACAGCTCCTCACCAGGAGCGCGATCCCGGAAAGCCCCGCCACCCATCCCCCCGCCCGTACCCGGAAGGCGAGCAAGGGCCCCCCGAGCAGGAGGCCACCCGCTCCATAAATCCAGAAAAAGGAGGGCTCCCATGCGGCCACGACGCGCCCGGGGTCGTCCAGGGGAAAGGCCCACCAGGCCACGAGGCGCTCCACCCCCAGGAGCAGGACCAGGATCCATCGCCAGGCCCCCGCCTCCCCGCCCTCGACGGTGAGGGGCGGCCCGGACGGCATCTCGGGTACGGCCTCCTGCCCGCAGGCGGGGCAGAACCGCGCATTCTCGGGGAGGTCCACATCGCAAGCGGGGCATCGCATCCCCTGAGTATCGGGCCTCGGGGCCTTCCATGGGACACTGGAACATTCTCGACGAGGCGGCAGATGTCTGTGAGCAAGGGGCCCTGGTATCGCTCCAGTACCTTCTGGATCTTCGTGGGCCTGGGCCTGGGCATCCTCCTGGGAGGGCTGTTCCCCCAGAACACGGATCCGGCCTTCCGGGGCTTCCAGGCCTACGACCTCTTCAAGTTCCTGTCGGACGCCTTCATCCACCTCATCAAGGGGCTCATCGTGCCCCTGCTCTTCTCCACCATCGTGGTGGGCATCGCCCAGACCGGGGACCTGAAGGCGGTGGGTCGCATGGGCGGCAAGGCCCTCCTCTACTTCGAGGTGGTCACCACCATCGCCCTCTTCGTGGGCCTGGGCATCGGCAACTGGCTCCAGCCGGGCGCCCGCCTGCCCATGGATCTCGGGGCCCATGCGAGCGTGGCCGCGGCTCCGGCCGCGAGCCTGCGGGACATCCTCCTGCACCTCTTCCCCTCGAACCTCGTCGAACACGCCGCCAAGGGCGACATTCTGCCCATTGTCATCTTCGCCACCCTCTTCGGCATCGCGCTGACCAAGGTGGGGGAGCGCGGCAAGCCGGTCTTCGCCTTCTTCGACGGCGTGGCCCAGACGATGTTCAAGTACACCGACCTCATCATGGCCCTCACCCCCCTGGGCATCTTCGGGGCCATGGCTTACAACGTGAGCCACATGGCCTCCGGCCAGGTGGTGGACGGCGTCCTGCTGAAGGGGTGGCCGGCGGTGCTCCACCTGGTGAAGCAGTACAGCTTGCTGGTAGGCAGCCTCTACGTGGCCCTGATCGCCCTCTTCCTCCTGGCCTTCCTGCCCGTGATGCTGATCTTCGGCATCAGGGTGCTGAGCTTCCTAAAGGCGATCAAGGACCCCGCCCTCACGGCCTTCAGCACGGCCTCCAGCGAAGCCGCCCTTCCCAAATTGCTGGAGGAGACCGTCCGATTCGGCGTGCCGCGCCGGGTGGCGGGTTTCGTGATCCCCACCGGCTACAGCTTCAACCTGGACGGCTCGACCCTCTACCTGGTGCTCGCCAGCCTCACCATCGCCCAGGCCGCCCATTCGGCGGACCCCCTGCGCTACCCGACCCTCTCCTTCGGCCAGCAGCTGGCGATGGTCTTCGCCTTCATGCTCACGTCCAAGGGCGTGGCGGGTGTGCCCCGGGGCACCCTGGTCATCATCGCCGCCACCATCGGGTCCTTCGGCCTTCCCCGCGAAGCCGGCATCGCCATGCTCCTGGCCGTGGACAGCCTCATGGACATGGGCCGCACCTTGATCAATGTCGTGGGCAATGGACTCGCCTCCGTGGTCATTGCCAAGTGGGAGGGCGTCTTCGGCACCGATGACGAGCCGCTGCCGGACCAGCTGGATGGGAACGACGCATGACCCTCATCGTCTTCGACTTCGACGGCACCCTCGTGGACAGCCGCCCCCTCATCGAGGCGGGCATGCGGCATGCCCTTGACGCCCTGGGCCTGCCCCATCACCACATGGAAGCCTGGCTCGACTGCGTGGGCCTGCCCGTGGAAACCGGGATCCAGCGGACCTTCGGCCCCCTGGGATTGACCGTGGAACAAGTGCTCCCGGCCTATCGGAGCTTCGGGCACGTGGAGCACGAACCCGAGCTGATCCGCCCCTTCCCTGGAATGGACGACCTGCTCCGGGAGCTCTTGAGCCGGGGCCGGTCCCTGGCCATCGCGACATCCAAGCGCCGCATCCCGCTTCAGCGCCAACTGGCCCAATTCGGATGGGAGGGGCTGTTCGATCCCATCGTCACCCCGGACGAGGTCACCCACGGCAAGCCCCACCCCGAGAGCCTGGAGCTCATCCAGCGCCTCACGGGCCTCCCCTCCCGGGACCTCCTGATGGTGGGCGACACCAGCTTCGATCTGGAGATGGCCCAGCGGGCGGGCGTGCCTTCCGTGGCCGTGGGTCACGGCCACCATGCGGCCGAGGTCCTGGCGGGCTTCGCCCCCAGGGCCTACGCCCCGGACACGGCGGCCCTGCGGGACATCCTGCTGGCCCTGGCGGGGTGATCCCCATCATCCTGGGGTCCGTCGATCCTGAACCCGGAGGGCCCATGGCCGAACTGACCCATCTGGATCCCGAGGGCCGCCCCCGCATGGTGGACGTGGGTGACAAGGCCCCCACCCTCCGCCGGGCCGTGGCCACGGGCTACCTGGAAGTGGACGAGGCCGCGGCGGAGGCCCTGGCCGCCTACGCCCACCATCCGGGTACCGGCACCCTCAAGAAGGGCGATCCCTGGTCCGTGGCCCGCATCGGGGCCGTGAACGGGGCCAAGCGCACCGCCGACCTCATCCCCCTTTGCCACCCCCTGGCCCTCGACGCCATCACCGTGGACCACGCCTGGGACCCCGCCGGCCGCCGGGCCTGGTTCAAGGTGGAAGTTCGCGTCACAGGGAAAACGGGGGTCGAGATGGAAGCCCTGGCCGGTGTCACCGGGGGTCTCCTCACCCTGTACGACATGCTCAAAGCCGTCAGCCACCGGATGAGCCTGGGTCCGGTACGGCTCCTGCTGAAGGAGGGCGGGCGACGGGGAACCGTCACCTGGCCCTGGGAAGATGCCCCTTGGGGCCCCTGATCCGGATCCTTGAACGACCCAAATGCCTGGGGCGAACCGGACCGACCGGCCCCATCCCGCCGCCGGAAGCCACCCTGTTTGGAAAATATTCTCATTCGCGACTTCCAGGGGGTCGCGGTAGACTGGATGTGAACCCTTTGTCAGGTTCATCGCGTTAGCAGGAACCTCCCCCGCTCTTTCTGCATTCGGGAATCACCCCCCCAGGAGTCCTAGCGAAGCTGGATCTTCCTCCCTTGTAAGGAGGCCTCGTGCGTCTCACCCTCATTGCCCTGGCCCTTGCCGGTCTCTCCCTGCAAGCCGCCCCTGCCAAGAAGAAGCCCCGCCATGCCGCCGCCTCCATGGAGGTGCACGTGGTCCGCAAGGGGGAGACGGCCGCCGCCATCGCCCGGAAGGCCGGGCTGAGCCTCGCCCAGCTGGAGTCCCTGAACCCCGCCCTGGACCTCGACAAACTCGCCCTCGGGGCCAAGGTCCGGGTGAAGGCGGCCAAGCTGCCCACCAAGACCGCCCTTGCCGGGGACACCGTGGTGCTGGCCAAGGGCCAGACCCTCCACAGCCTGGCCAAGGCCCAGGGGCTCACCGTGGCCGACCTCCTGGCGGCCAACCCCGGCCTGAAGCCCAGCCGTGTGAAGGCCGGCACCCGGATCCACCTGCCCATGGCCGCCCCCGCGGCCGAAGCTGCCCCCGCCCCGGGATCCCCCACGGTGACCCTGGCGCCCATGGCCGCCATCCCTCTCACCCCGGCCTCCCGGAACCAGAGCCTCGCCCACCTGGAGCGCCTCCTGCCTTTCCAGCCCCGGATGCCCGAGCCGGCCGGTGCCCTCGCCCCTGGGCGGCCCGTCCCCGAGTCCAGCGCCCGCTCCCTGGAGTTGAACCGCATCGTCGCCCCCGTCCTCGAGCCCGAGGAGGCCCTCCACGCCTTCGTGCCCGCGGATCCCGACCACCTGGACCTCCTCTGGCCCGTGGAAACCCGCACCGTGAGCTCCAACTGGGGCCCCCGCATGCGCTCCCGTACCGTGCGGGTGAAGAACAACCGCAAGAAGCGGGTCCGCTACAAGGGCCGCCACCGGGGCGTGGACCTCAACGCCCCCCAGGGCACGGATGTCTACGCGGCCATGGACGGGGAAGTGGTCGTGGCCGGCCGGCATCGCCAATACGGCAACTACGTCATGGTGGACCACGGCAACGGCGTTGTGACCCTCTACGCCCATCACCGGATGAACCTCGTGAGCGTGGGCGACGTGGTGCACCGGGGCCAGAAGATCGCCGAGGTGGGCCGCACCGGCAACGCCACAGGCCCCCACCTCCACTTCGAACTCCAGCTCCACGGGCTCCGCACCAACCCCCTGCCCTTCCTGAACGACGAAGAGGAAATCCCCGAGGAACTCCAGGCCGTCAACGCGCGCCTGGGCTCCCGCTGAACCTCTCCACCCCTCACCGCATTTCAGGGGAGGGAGCCGCCGGCTTCGATCCGAAGCCCGGCGGCAGCCCCGTGTTAGCCTTCTAGGTTCGGGTTTTCGAGGTCCGCATGCAGCTTATTCCAACGTTCCGCCGGTTCGGGTTCGTCCTCGGGGGAGTCCTGCTTGCCGCACTGGCGGGTTGCACCAAGTCCCATGACTATCAGCCGGCCCCGATCAACGCCGTGATCATCAAGGGCAAGGTCACCTATGACCGCATCCCCCTGCGGCACGATCCCGATGGAATCCCCCTCGGCCTGGAAACGGACCCCACGAAATTCGAGCTCAACCTGCCCGCCCGCTTCGTCCAGGTGGCGCTTTATCGCAAGTACCGGGTCCTGAAGGACAACTCCAAGGACGAGGACCCCGTTACGAACCCCGCCAGCATCTTCTACGGGCTCGAGGCCCTCACCGGTAACGGGGATGGATCCTTCTCCTTTACCGTCGTCCCCGACCAGGAATGGATGGTGGAGGTGCAAAGCACCGTCACCCTGAACACCGCCACCCCCCAAGCCATCAACCTCCTGGCGGACCCTGATGGGATGTCCAGTACGGTGCCCCAACAGAATCGGCTGCGCTATTGCATGCGCAAGGCCCCTGACGGATCGGTCCCGCCAACCGCGAACGACCCGGACAACGTGAATCACGTGATCACGTCCAAAGTGGCGGCGGGCAGCGGCAGCACCGTTGTCAATTTCCACATCGGCATCAACGATTCCTGGTTCCTTGCCGACACCGAGTACGCGCGCCAGGAGGGGAAGGTCATCACCCGCATGGTTCCTGGCTACAGCGATGGTCTGGCCATCCGAGATACCAGTGGGCACATCACGAACGCCAACGGGTACCAGAATGCCGGGAAGCTCGAATCGACGCCCACGGGCAGCCGCGTCCTCTCCATTCTCGAGGCCTTCGTGGAGACCGCCACGTTCGGCGGAAGCACCCTCACTTCGGTGACCCCCGGCGGGCCCGGGACGATCTTGGACCTCCACTACCTGCGTGGCCGCTCGGAGCCCAAGGGAACCTACATCGAGTTCGATCGTTCCACCTACCCGCAAAGCCAGGTCATCGACCCCAATACTTCCCTGCCCACACCCACCGGCGTTTACGCTTCCTACGACCCCAATCTGAACAACTACCACTTCTTTGGGAGCGTGAAGGGCGATAACGCGGATGATGACGCCTGGGACTTCGGCATCCTCTCCATGCTGGCGGCCCGTTCCAACCTGTACTACCAGGTCACCGGCGGTAATTTTTATCGTCAGGACGATGGGCTCGGACATTTCACGCCGCTCCCCAGCGGAGTGCCTCAGCCCAACCTCGAAGCCCAGATGGCGATGATGGAAGGTTTCCCGGCGGGCATGGTCGCCGTGATCCAGAAGAACCCCTACATCGCAGACACCACGGCCCTGGGCGTGACTTACAGGGACATCCGGGATTTCAGCGGTGTCGGAGCAGGCAATCTCACCCCCCTCTGCGCGCCCTTCTACCCGGCCCTCATCTGGGAACTGGCCCTGCGCGCGAAATCGCTGCACACCCCTGGCAATCCCGATGAGTGGAAGGAGATCGTCCCCGCGACCATCGTTCCCTTCGTGTCCCTGGTGGAGCCCTCGGACCAGACCGATACGAGCAATTTCTACACTCAGCTCAAGCGCATGCAGATCACGATCCCCGGCCTGCCAGACGCCACTTCGCCTTTCACGGATCAGGTTCTGCAGGATCTCATGGCCAGCATGGGGGTTCCCGATGGTGCCATTCCCTGGCCTCGGCCCGTCGCCGGTCCCTTCGCCCGTTTCGTGACCGATTGGGGCACCAACCCGACGTCGTCCCCCGCCCTCCCCAGTACGACGTCGATCCAGCCCTTCCTGCTGAGCATGAGCCAGGCCACCCCCATCGCGGGCCGGTACAACAACACATCCGCAGGCGAACTCCGATTCGCCCGGTTCTCCATCACGAAGACCGCGATGTACAACCTCGAGGTGGAACTCCCGAATGGTCCCCTGACCAACGGGGCGGTCGAGGTCTCCTTTATCGGCATCGGCACCGTGGACGGAACGGTCATCCAATCCCGAACCTTCCAGCAGACCACCACCACCGGCATTCCCGTGGCCTTCGAGGCGCTCAAGGGTGCTGCCGCGAACTTCGTCGTCCGGGTCCGCATGCTGAGCCCGACGGCGCTGCAGCCGGACACCCCCGTGAACATCAAACTGGTGCCCGTCAGCTGAGGTGGCCATGCCTCCGTCCGCCCTTGAAAGCCTGAAAGCCCAGGCGCCCTTCATCCCTGAACTCGCCATCGTGCTGGGCTCGGGGCTGGGAGCCCTGGCCACCAGCCCCGAGGCCCTCGCCGGGACCGCCATTCCCTTTTCCAATCTGGGTTTCCCTGCTCAGAGCGTGGAAGGCCACAGCGGGCAGCTGATCTTCTGCGAGATGGAGGGCCGGAAGGTCCTCCTCCAGGCGGGCCGCTTCCACTTCTACGAGGGCCATCCCCTCGAGGTCGTCACGCGCCCCATGCGCCTGTACGGACGCCTCGGCGTGAAGGCCGTGCTCCTCACCAATGCGGCCGGGGCCCTGAACCCCGCCCACCAGGTGGGGGACCTGATGGTCATCCGGGATCACATCAACTTCACGGGCCAGAATCCCCTGATCGGACCCAACCAGGGTCCGGGCCCCCGCTTCCCCGACCTCTCCAGCGCCTACACGCCCGAGCTGCGGGCCACCCTGCACCGAGCGGCGGAGGCCCTAGACCAGCGGCTTCAAGAAGGCGTCTACCTCGGGGTCACAGGCCCCAGTTACGAGACCCCCGCCGAGATCCGGGCCTTCCGCGCCTGGGGCGCCGACGCCGTGGGCATGAGCACCGTGCCCGAGGCCATCGTGGCCCGTCACGAGGGCATGAAGATCGCGGGCATCAGCTGCCTATGCAACATGGCCGCCGGCATCCTGGATCAACCCCTCACCCACCAGGAAGTCCTGGAGGCCGGCCAGGCCGCCGCAGGCCGCTTCGAGGCCCTGGTGCGCCGCTTCATCCAGGATGCGTCGCTCTGAAATCATGATGGATCTGGCCCTCCCGATGAGGGGAGCATGTCCACCGATCCACCCCCGAAGCCCCAGCTGCTGCTCCTGGAGACGCACCCCGGGCTGGGGGCGTCCAGCGTCGCCCAGCTGGAGAGCATGGGCTACCACCTCCACTGGACCAGCGACCTCCAGGCGTTCCTGAAACTGCAGGCAGAGCTCCATCCCCAGGTGCTCATCGTGGAGCTGGAGCGGGGCGAAGTGGGTCCCTCCCCCCAGGACCTGACCCAACTGCTCCAGGCCCGGGATGAAGGGGTGCCCCTGGTCCTGGTATCCGTGCAGAACGACCTGACGGCCCGGCTCCAGGCCGTCCGCTCCGGCTGCGACATCTACCTGTCCTACCCCCTGGACCTGACCCTCCTGGCCCGTCGGCTGGACCTCCTCCTGGACCCGCCCCCCCATGAGCCCGAACGGGTCCTCGTGGTGGAGGACAGCCACATCCAGGCCTCCTACCTCGGCAACATCCTGCGGGAAGCGGGCATGGAGGTATGCCTCCTCACCGATCCCCAGTTGGCGCTGGAGCGGTTGGGGGATTTCAAGCCCGACCTCATCCTCATGGACCTCTACATGCCCCGGTGCACGGGCATTGAGTTGGCAGCGGCCATCCGGATGGACCCCACCTTCCTGGGCATCCCCATCGTCTTCCTCAGCTCCGAAATGGAGCGCTCGACCCAGCTGGAAGCCCTCGGCCAGGGGGCCGACGACTTCCTCACCAAGCCCATCCAGCCCCAGCACCTGGTCTCCTCGGTGCGCATCCGCGCCGAGCGGACCCGGCTCATCCGCAGCCTCATGTCCCGGGACAGCCTCACGGGCCTCCGGAACCACAGCGCCATGAAGTCCCGCCTGGAGGAGGAGTGGAACCGCGCCCAGCGAGGCCAAGCCCCCTTCGCCTTCGCCATGGTGGACCTCGACCACTTCAAGCAGGTGAACGACCGCTTCGGCCACCCCTTCGGGGACCAGGTGCTCCAGTCCCTCTCCCACCTCTTCCAGCGGCGGCTCCGACGTACCGACCTCGTGGGGCGCCTGGGCGGTGAGGAGTTCGGCATCCTCTTCACGGGCACCACCCTCAAGGCAGCCTTCCCCATCCTGGACAGCCTCCGCGCGGACTTCGCGCACCTCGACCACCTCAGCCCCCAGGGCCCCACCCGTTACACCTTCAGTGCGGGCATCGTCAGCAGCCAGGGGCCATTCGGATCTGCAGCCGCCTTGTGGGAGGCCGCCGACAAGGCCCTCTACCAGGCCAAGGCAGGCGGGCGGAACCGGGTCTATGTGGGATAGGAACCCGGGGGCGTCGCCGCCCCCAGGTCCCCACCAATCCACCGGAGGTCAGGCCACGCCCGCCTGGTGCTCCTCGATGAGGCGGGCCACCACGTCGGGCTCGGCCAAGGTCGAGATGTCGCCCATGCCGTCGTACTCCGAGGCGGCGATCTTGCGCAGAATGCGGCGCATGATCTTGCCCGAGCGGGTCTTCGGCAGCCCCGAGGCCACGTGAATGACGTCGGGAGCTGCGAAGGCGCCGATGGCCTGCCGCACCTGCTCCTTGAGGGCGCCGATGAGCTGTCCCCTGTCCTCGGTGGCGAATCCGTGATTGAGGAGGACGTAACAGTAGATGCCCTGCCCCTTGATCGGATGGGGATAGCCCACCACTGCGGCCTCGGCCACCGCATCATGAGCCACCAGGGCGCTCTCCACCTCCGCCGTGCCCAAGCGGTGGCCCGAGACGTTGATGACATCGTCGATGCGGCCGGTGATCCAGTAGTAGCCGTCCTCGTCACGCCGTGCACCGTCCCCGGTGAAGTAGTAACCCGGGTACTGGGTGAAGTAGGTCTCCTTGAAGCGCTTGTGGTCCCCGTAGACCGTGCGGGCCTGGCCGGGCCAGGGGGACCCCAGGCAGAGGGCTCCGGAGACATCGTTGCCCTCGATGACGGCCCCGGTGGCGGGGTCCACGAGCACGGGTTTCACCCCGAAGAAGGGCAGCGTGGCCGAGCCCGGCTTCGTGGGTGTGACGCCCGGCAGCGGTGTGATCAGGATGCCGCCCGTCTCCGTCTGCCACCAGGTATCCACCACCGTGCAGCGGCCCTCCCCCACCACGTCGTGATACCAACGCCAGACCTCGGGGTTGATGGGCTCACCCACGGTGCCGAGCACCCGCAGGGAGGTGCGCTTGTATTCCTTCACCGGTCCGTCGCCCGCCTGGGCCAAGGCCCTGAGGGCCGTCGGGGCCGTGTAGAAGATGGTCACGCCCAGGTCGTCGATGATTCGCCAGTAGCGGCCCGGATCCGGATAGAGGGGCGTGCTCTCGAAGATGACCGTGGTGGCGCCGTTGGCGAGCGGCCCGTAGAGGATGTAGCTGTGGCCCGTGATCCAACCAATGTCGGCCGCGCAGAAGTAGACGTCGCCGGGGTGGTAGTCGAACACCATCTTGTGCGTGAAGGCGGCGTAGGTCATGTAGCCGCCCGTGGTGTGGAGCAGTCCCTTGGGCTTACCCGTGCTGCCGGAAGTGTAGAGGATGAAAAGGGGATCCTCGGCGCCCATCCAGGCGTTGGTGCAGGTGGAGCGCTGGCGGGTGGCCTCCTCGTCCAGCCAGAGGTCCCGACCGGGCTGCATCTCCACTTCAGTGTCCGTGCGGCGGGAGACGAGCACCGTCTCCACCATGGACATGCCCTCGATGGCGCGATCCACGGTCTTCTTCAGGGGCACTTTCTTGCCGCCACGCAGGCCTTCATTGGCCGTGATGACGACCTTGCACTTGGCGTCGACGATGCGATCCCGCAGGGCCTCGGCGGAGAATCCCCCGAAGACCACGGAATGGACCGCGCCGATGCGCGCGCAAGCCAGCATGGCGTACACGAGGTCCGGCATCATCGTGAGGTAGAGACAGACACGGTCCCCTTTCTTCACGCCATGGTGGAGCAGCACATTGGCCACGCGGCAGACGTTGTGCTTCAGCTCGCGATAGGTGATGTGCGTGTAGACTCCGGGCTCGTCCTGGGCCCAGATGATGGCGGTCTGATTGCCCCGCTCGGGCAGGTGGCGATCCACGCAGTTGAAGCACGCGTTGAGGCGGCCGCCCCCGTACCAGGCGAAGTCCACCTCCTTGTAGTCCGCGTCGAAGACCTGGTTCCAGGGGTGGTACCAGGTGAGGGCCTTGGCTTGCTCACCCCAGAACCACTCGGGGTTGTCCAGCGATAGCCGGTAGAGGCGCTGGTACTCGTCCATGCTCCGGAGGTGGGCATGCTCCGCGATGTGGGGTTTCACGGGGTACAGGTCGTGGGACATGGTCCACTCCGCAAGGGGGCCGGGCATCTCGTGGGATCTCCGGCTGAGGTGAATCTCGTCTATCAAAGGTTCGCTGTGGGATAAATCATAGCTCCCACTTCGGCGGCGCCGCCAGAACCCGGCGAGGATCCGGGGGGAAGTTCGGGACCGAAAGGAGGAGGGATCCCCTCCCCTTCCGGTCCCAAACGGGGCGCGCTCCGCTCAGTGTTCGTAGGTGCTGATGTCCCGATCCTTGGTTTCCTTCAGGAAGAGGGAGCCGATCACAAAGGTCATGAGGGCCACGATCACGGGGTACCAGAGGCCGTAGTAGATGTTCCCCTTCAGGGCCACGATGGCCGTGGCGAAGAGGGGTAGCATGCCTCCGAACCATCCATTGCCGATGTGGTAGGGCAGCGACATGGAGGTGTATCGGATGTTGGTGGGGAAGAGTTCCACCAGGAAGGCCGCGATGGGGCCGTACACCATGGTCACGTAGATGAGGAAGACGAACAGAATGAGGAGGGTCATCGGGTAGTTGATCCGGGACTTGTCCGCTTCCTTGGGATAACCGAGGTCCGTCAGGGCCTTCTTCAGCGAGGCCTCGGAAGCGGAGTTCCAGCCCTCCACGCGGGTGGCCGTGAACTGGCCCGTGGTGGGGTTCTTGCCCGTGATGGTGGCCACCACCGGCTTGCCGGCTTCCTGGGGGATCTTGGCGACGTTCAGGCCCTGCTTCGCGAAGAAGTCGTTCACCCGGTCCACCTCGCTGAACTTGGTGTTCGGCATGACGAAGAGGACGAAATTCTCATCCTTGGGATCCGCGGCCACCTGGATCTGGACCGTCTGCTGGAAGGTCTCCAGGGCCGGGTTCACATAGTGCGTGAGCTGCTTGAAGAGGGGGAAGTAGGTCAGCGCGGCGATGAGGCACCCCGCCAGGATGATCTTGAGGCGGCCGATCTTGTCCGACAGCCAACCGAAGAAGATGAAGAAGGGCGTGCCCAGGAGCAGCGAAGCGCCAATCAGCATGTAGGTGGTCAGGAAGTCCAACTTCAGGGTGATCTGGAGGAAGAAGAGGGCGTAGAACTGACCCGTGTACCACACCACGCCTTGGCCTGCAGTGGCACCCAGGAGCGCCAGCAGGGCGTACTTGTTGTTGGGGTAGCGAAGGAAGCTGTCGGAGAGGGGGGCTTTGGAGGTCTTGCCCTCGGCCTTCATCTTCTGGAAGACCGGGGATTCATGCAGCTTCAGGCGGATCCAGACGGAGACTCCGAGCAGTGCGATGGAGACCCAGAAGGGGATGCGCCAGCCCCAGGTGCTGAAGGCCTCCTTGGCCATGCCGATGCGGCATCCGCCGATGATGGCGAGGGCGAGGAAGAAGCCCACAGTGGCCGTGGTCTGGATCCAGCTCGTGTTGTAGCCGCGGCGGTCGTGCGCGGAATGTTCGGCCACGTAGGTGGCTGCGCCGCCATATTCACCCCCCAGGGCCAGGCCCTGCAGGAGGCGCAGGGTGACCATGACGACGGGAGCGGCCCAGCCGATGGTCTCGAAGGTGGGCAGGAGGCCCACGCCGAAGGTGGAGAGGCCCATCACCATGATGGTGACGAGGAAGGTGTACTTGCGACCGATGATGTCGCCGATGCGGCCGAACACGAGGGCACCGAAGGGCCGCACGAGGAAGCCCGCCGCGTAGGCCGCGAAGGCCGAGAGCAAGGCCGCCGTCTCATTCCCCTTCGGGAAGAAGAGCGCTGCAAAGAAGGGCGCCAGCGTGGCGTAGAGGTAGAAGTCGTACCACTCGAACACCGTCCCGACGGACGAGGCGATGATCACCAGTCGTTCTTCCTTGGTGATCGGGGTCTTCGTGGAGACCTGCTCGGTTGCAATGGCCATGGTGATACGCCTCCGGTTAAGGGTGGTGGATGACTCCTGGACAAGCGGGGAGGGAACGGGTGGGTTGCGCGGATCCTGCCCGAACTGGCAGGGCCCCGCCCAACCCGAGATTCGGGGTGGCAGGGTCGTCCAGGATCGGGATACCCATGGGGCGTTCATCCATGAAGGACTTCGAACGGCGCCGGCGGGCTGCCTCTTCACGGGGAAGGAGGGCCCAGGGGCAGAAGCAGGTAAAGATCACGAGGATTGCTGGGCTCTGGTGTAATCCCTCGACCCCATGGGGTCAAGCAAAGGCCATCACGGCAATCACCCCATTAATCCGGGCGAATCCGGCGACCCCAGGCGTGCCGCAACCTCACCTCGCGGGCCCATCGCGAAGCAATTGGATATTAAAGGCATCCCATTGATTTTTGATCATCTGTGACTGGGATCGCATCTCATCCGCGGGGCCACCTACGGGGGGTTCCCGCCGCTCCCGTGGCTAGAATGAGCCCGGGACGCCCGCGCCCCCGCAGGCAGGAAGGACCCGCCCGTGCGCATCGCCCTCATGGCCGACATCCACGCCAATTGGCAGGCCTTCGGCGCCTGTCTCGCCCACGCCCGGGCCAATGGCTACGACCGCCTGGGCTTCCTGGGTGACTACGTCGGCTACGGCGGCGATCCCTCCCGGGTGGTGGACGTCCTCATGGATGAAGTGGCCCGGGGGGCCTTCGCCATCCAGGGCAACCACGACCTCGCGATCTCCAACCAATCCCAGTCCCACACGCTCGAAGCCGACATCAGCCTCGCCTGGACCCGGGGACAGCTGGGTCCCGAGGCCCGCGCCTTCCTGGGCGGCCTGCCTTCCCGCCATCAGGAGGGAGACCAGCTCTTCGTGCATGCCACCCCCGAGGCCACGGCCAAATGGCCCTACCTCGATGATGTGGGCTCCGCGCTGAAGGCCCTCGAAGCCTGCCAGGCCCAAGCGGTTTTCTGCGGGCACGTGCATGTCCCCGCCCTGTACGCCCTCGCCGGCAACGGCAGGGGGGTTGCCTTCGCCCCGGTGGACGGGATTCCCGTGCCCCTCTCACGACATCGGAGGTGGCTGGCCGTCCTCGGTTCCGTGGGACAACCCCGTGATCGCCACTCCGCCGCGGCCTACGCCCTGCTGAACCTCCACCGTCACGAGTTGACCTTTCACCGCGTGCCCTACGACGTGGAGGGGGCGGCCGCCGCCATTCGGGCTGCGGGCCTTCCCGCCTCGCTGGCCGAACGCCTGGCCATGGGAAGGTGAGCGCATGACCCCGCCCGCCATCCACCAGGGCGCTGTCCTCGATGGGTTCCGCATCGGGGCACGCATCCATCGCGGTGCCATGGCCATGCTCTGGGAGGTGACCCATCCCGATATCAACCTCCCCCTGCTCCTGAAGGCCCCGGTGATTTCCGAGGGTGCGGATCCCGCCGCCATCGTGGGGTTTGAAATGGAGCAGATGATCCTCCCCCGCCTCTCGGGGCCCCACGTCCCCCGCTTCATCGCGAAAGGCGAGGCCTCTGCCCAGCCCTACCTCGTCATGGAGCGCATCCCGGGCAGCTCGCTGCTGCCCCTGCTCCCGAAACTGCCCCTCCCCTGGCCCGAGGTGGTGAGCCTTGGCGCGCGCATCGCCCAGGCCCTGGATGACCTCCACCGGCAGCACCTCGTCCACCTCGACGTGAAACCCTCCAACATCCTCCTGCGCCCTTCCGGGGAGGCGGTGCTCGTGGACTACGGCCTTTCCCGCCACGACCACCTGCCGGATCTCATGGGTGAGGAGTTCCGCCTACCCTACGGCACCGGCCCCTACATGGCCCCGGAGCAGGTCATGGGATGCCGCAGCGACTCCCGCAGCGATCTGTTCGCCCTGGGTGTGCTGCTCTATTTCTTCACCACCGGGGTCCGGCCCTTCGGCGACCCCCAGCGCCTCTCGGGGTTGAAGCGCCGCCTCTGGCGGGATCCATTCCCGCCCCGCCACCATCGACCTGACTGCCCCCCCTGGCTCCAGGAGATCATCCTCCGCTGTCTGGAGGTATACCCCGCCTGGCGCCATCCCACCGCGGCGCAGCTGGCCTTTGACCTTCTTCATCCCGACCAGGTCAAGCTCACGGCACGCTCGGAACGGTTGCGCCGCGATTCTCTCCTGATGGTGCTCCGCCGTCGGTTCAACCAGGATCATGTGCACCCCCGCGGGCCCGGTCGCATGCCGGCCCACGCGGCGGAAGCCCCCATCGTGGCCGTGGCCGTCGACCTATCCGAGGCCGCGGAGGTCGGAGCCGAGGCGTTGCGAACCGCGGTGCGGCAGGCGCTCCAGTCCCGCCCCGGCGCCCGGCTCGCCTGCCTCAATGTGCTGAAGCAGGGCGTCCTCACCCTCGACGACACCCTGGATGCCGAAGGCCGCAACAAACACCTTCAACGATTGGTGGCCCTGCGCCACTGGGCCGAGCCCCTGGGTCTCGAAGAAGGATGGGTGAGCTTCCACGTCCTGGAGGCTCCGAATCCCGCCACCGCTATCCTCGGGTACGTGCACACCAATCATGTGGATCACGTGATCCTAGGGGCACGGGCCCAATCCTTGAAACGCACCCTGCTGGGCAGCGTATCCGGCGAGGTGGCAGCGCATTCCCCTTGCACCGTCACCATCGTCCGCACCCGGCGGAAGATCGATCGGCGTCTCAGCGAGGCAGGCGCTGGCGACGACTCGTGGACTGTGGGCTGAGCCTGAAACGGCAAGGCGCCCACCTGGGCGCCTTGGTACTTCTCGAGCTGCGTGGGAACGAATCCTTCAGGGGGCCGTATCCACCAGCGTGGTCACCACGCCTGCGGAAGTGGCCTTCCGGATCTGTCCATTGGCGGTGTCCGCCACCAGCAGGGTATCCCCGGCGAGCATGAACAGATTCGTCGGACGATGGAACCGTGCATCGGCTCCAGTTGCATCGTAATTGCCCTGCGCATCGGCAGTGCCCGCAAAGGTGCTCACGGTGCCGTTTGTCTCCAGTCTGCGGATCGTATTTGCATCGGCATCGGCGACGAAGAGCCGGCCTTGGCTATCCAGGGAAAGACCCGTCGGACGGTTGAAGGTCGCGGTGGTGGGTACGCCATCGGTGCTGCCCTTGGTCCCCGAAACGCCGGCGAAGGTCGTGACCATCCCCCCGCTGATGGCCCGCACCGTGGAGTTCCCGTAGTCGGCCACGAAGATGGTGCCGGAAGCGTTCACCGCCACTCCGCTGGGATTGCTGAAGGTCGCCACAGCGACGGCCCCGTTGGTCGCCCCGGGCTGGCCCGGCAGGCCCGCCACGGTGGTCACCACACCCGCGGTCGTGATGCGCCGGATCGTATGGTTGTAGGTGTCCGCCACGAGCAGATTCCCACCACCGTCCCAGGTCAATCCCTGGAGCAGGGCGCCAAAGCGGGCGGTGCTCCCGGTTCCATCCGCCGTTCCCGCCGTTCCGGCCGCGCCGGCCAGCGTCGTGACCACCCCACCCGGGGAGATGGTCCGGATGACGTTGCTACCATCGGCCACGTAGAGCGTCCCCGCTCCATCAAGTGCGAGGCCCGTGGGCCAGTTGAACCGGGCATTGGCGCCCGTGCCATCGAGATACCCGGGTTGCCCCGAGGCCCCGGCGAGGATCGCCAGGCCGCCATTCCCATCGACCTTGCAGATGGTGTGATCACCGGAATTCGCCACATAGATGTTGCCGGAGACATCCACGGCCATCGCGGCTGGCGCATTGAACAGAACGGTGGGCAGGACTGTGAGGGTCGCGGCGTTGCTGGTCACGGTCCCCAGGGAGTTCTGGATCACCGCTCGGTAGCTCCCTGCGTCCGAGAGGCTCACGGAATGAAGAATCAACGTGGCCGTGTTGGCTCCGGGGATGTTCTGACCATCCTTCTGCCAGGCGATCGAAGGTCCGGGGTTGCCTTCAACACTGATGGTGAAAGTCGCGGTCTGGGTTGACCGCACCGTCACGGGTGAAGGTTGGGTTGTGATGGAAGGGGCGGCACTCGAATCACTCGAGCTGGATCCGCCGCAGGCCATCAGAAACAGCATCGGGATCATGGCGCTCGCCAGCAGGGTCGCCTGGAGCCCGGCAGGACGGCCGACACCTGGCCAGAGCTTGTGGATCATCTGTTTGAACAAAGCGACTCCATATTCAAGGCCCACCCTAGCCTCCAGGATGATCGACCGCCTCGACAGGTTCCAGGATAGACCGATTCATCAGGTACAAAAAGGCGCCCCGACGGGGCGCCTTTCCGCGTCCGGGAGATCCCCGGAACCCGATCCTACTCGGCGGCCTCGGCCTCGGGCAGGGTGTAGTCCACGAACTCGATGAGCGCGGTGTCAGCCGCGTCGCCGAGGCGGTGGGCCATCTTCAGGATGCGCGTGTAACCGCCGGGGCGGCCTTCGAAACGCTTCCGGAACTCGGCATTGAACAGCTTGGCCGCGGCGGTCTTGCTGCCGAGGCGGGACATGACCAGGCGGCGGTTCGCCAGGCTGTCGGTCTTGGCCATGGTGATGAAGGGCTCCACGTACTTGCGGAGTTCCTTCGCCTTGACCAGGGTGGTCTGGATGCGCTCGTGCTCGATGAGCGCGATCGCAAGGTTCTTCATGAGGGCTTTGCGCTGGTTGGTGCCGCGTCCCAGACGCTTGCCGGCAACGTTGTGTCGCATGGTGGCTCCTAGACTTCCTGCTCGAGCCGCATACCCAGGGAGAGGCCGATGCGAGCGAGCTCGTCCTTGATCTCCTGGAGGGACTTCTTGCCGAAGTTCTTGGTCTTCATCAGCT
>DATFAX010000072.1:0-8715 GCA_035254125.1 Holophagaceae bacterium
GCAACGACGAACAGCCCGAGGGACGGATCCACGAGGAGGTTGTCCTCGTTGTGCTTGCGGACGCATCCCACGTCCGTCATGCCCGCCGCCTTGATCGTCATCATCACCCTTTCCCCGCCAGCTTTCCCCAGAGCCCCTTCAATTGGTCCATGATTCCCGCGGGCTCACTCGCGGGAGGTTGGGCCTTGGACTTACCTTCGGCAGCCACGTGGAATCGCTTGTGCTTCGGTGCGATGGCCTTGGCATCTTCCAGGAATCGCTGGGCCCGAGCCTGCATGCCCTGGCCGAGGTACAGATCGGCCAGGCGGATAAGGGCCTCGGCATCCTTGGGATTGGTCTTCAGGTAAGTTTCCAGGCTGCGGATCGCTCCGCGCGGATCCCGGCCTTCGGCCTCCAGGATCTCCGAGAGCAACAGGTGGAACTCGGGTCGGGCGGGATCCAACCGAAGGGCGTACTGCACGTACCCCTTCGCCTGATCCAAATGACGCGCGGCGAGCGCTTTCCGGGACTCCCCGGCCCAATCGTCCGCGGACCGCTCCTGGGTGGGCACGGCCGGTTGGGCGCCGGGGGCTCCGGCCGCGGGGGCACTGGGGGCCTGGGGTCGCGCGGTCTGGTAGGACTGCCGCTTGATGGGGTCCTTCAGCGAGGCGAACGCTTCGGCAAGCTGGCGGAACTTCTCTTCCGCATGGGCCTTCTCATCACCCGCGAACCGATCCGGATGCCATTGTTTGGCCAGCCGATGGTAAGCAGCCCGGATGTCTTCCGGATTGGCGTCCTGGGATACTTCAAGCACGTCGAAGGGATTCATCTGGGAAGGGGTCCTGCTGGGATGGGGCAAGGGGGATGGTAGCCTAAATCCCGCGGTTCGTGCAGGAATCTGACCATGGCTCCCCCGTGTCCACCAGCACCTCCGGGGGAACGTCCCCCTGTGGACACCCCCACGACCCCACCTCCGACCCTATTCCAGCGCCTCCCTCCCCATGCCGCAGACCGGGCGGTCGAGGATGAAGGCATTTGATGGCACACTTGATGGTTCTGAATGCGGAGGAAAGGTCGGATGGCGTTGGCCACCCCCAGCAGCTTGCGTGATGGCTTGGCGGCCGGGGATCTCTCCGCCGAGGGGCTCGTGCAGGCCGGCATGGACCGCATCCACCACCTCGATCCCCGGCTTCGCGCGGTGCTGTCCGTGGACGCCCCGCGCAGCCTTGCGCAGGCCCGCCGCGCGGATGCGCGCTTGGCCCTCGGTGAGCGCGGGCCAGTGCTCGGCCTTCCCATCGTCCTCAAGGACAACCTCCACTGGAAGGGAGCTCCCTGCACCAGCGGCTCGCGAATCCTCGAAGGTTACCGGGCCCCTTACGATGCCACGGTCGTCGGCCGGCTGCTGGCCGCGGGCGCGGTGCCCCTGGCCAAAGCCAACATGGACGAGTTCGCGATGGGCTCCAGCGGCGAGTTCAGCGCCTTCGGCCCGGCCCGGAATCCCTGGGACGTCTCCCGCGTCCCCGGAGGCAGCAGCAGTGGCTCCGCCGTGTCGGTGGCCGCCGGCTATGCCCCCTTCGCCCTGGGCAGCGACACGGGCGGCAGCGTGCGCCTGCCCGCCAGCTTCTGTAACCTCACCGCCCTGCGCCCCACCTATGGCGTGCTCAGCCGCCACGGTGTCACCGCCATGGCCAGCAGCCTGGATCAGGTGGGTCCCATTGCCCGCACCGCGGAGGATGTGGCCGCCCTCCTCTCCGTCATGGCCGGCGCGGATCCCCTCGATGCGACATCCGTGGACCTCCCCCGCAAGGAAGCGCTGTGGCCGCTGAAGGCGGCGTCCCTCGCGGGCCTGAAGATCGGCCTCCCCCGGGAGTATTTCGGCGAGGGGCTGGACGCCGGGGTGCGGGACGTGATCCAGAAAGCGCTGCAGACCTTCCTGGACGCTGGCGCGCACCTGGTGGAGGTCGACCTCCCCCACACCCGCTACGCCATCGACGCCTACTACCTCATCTGCACCAGCGAGGTGAGCTCCAACCTCAGCCGCTTTGACGGCCTCCGCTACGGGCTCAGCCTCCGGGCCGAAGGGCAGTCCCTCCCTGAGCTCATGGCCCGCACCCGCAACGCCGGCTTCGGGGCTGAAGCCAAGCGCCGCATCCTCCTGGGGACCTTCTCCCTCTCCAAGGGGCATTACGACGCCTTCTACCTCAAGGCCCTGAAGGCCCGCACCCTCATCCGCCGGGACTTCCTGGAGGCCTTCCGTCTGGTGGACGTGCTGGCCACCCCTGTCAGCCCCACCGTGGCCTTCCCCCTGGGCGCCAAGCTGGACGACCCCCTCGCCATGCACCTGGCCGACATCTACGCCGTGGCGGCCCCCCTCGCCGGTCTCCCCGCCCTGGCCTTCCCCGCGGGCTTCAGCGCCGGCCTCCCCGTAGGCATGCAGCTCATGGGCCCCGCCCTTTCCGACGTCCGCCTCCTGGAGCTTGTTCAAGCCTTCCAGGAACGAACCGATGACCACCTCCGTACCCCGGATCTTTGAGGAGCACTCCATGGCCTTTGACGTGATCATGCCGCAGATGGGCGAAAGCATCGCCGAAGCCACCGTCCTGAAGTGGCTGAAGGCCCCCGGTGACACCATCGCCAAGGACGAGACCCTCTATGAGATCAGCACCGACAAGGTGGACGCCGAAATTCCGGCTCCTGCCGCCGGTGTGCTGCTGGAGATCCTCGTGGAGGTGAACAAGACCGTGCCCGTGGGCACGGTGGTGGCCCGCATTGGGGCCGCCGGCGAGAAGGCCGCAGGCGGTTCCGCTCCGGCCGCCTCCCATGCGGCACCAGCCGCCGCGCCTGCCGCCGAGGCCAAGCTGGCCACGCCCGTGCACCCCATGGCAGACGAGGATGACAACAGCGAGGAGGCCCGCCTCCGCGCCAAGAGCAGCCCCCTCGTCCGCGAGATGGCCAAGCAGCACGGCATCGACCTCCGCCAGGTGAAAGGTACCGGCGAGCAGGGCCGCGTGACCAAGGCGGACATGGAGGCTTTCCTCGCCTCCGGCGCCAAGGCCCCCGCCGCCCCCATGAGCGGCGCCATGCCCATGATGGCTTCCGCCCATGATCCCAGCGCCCCCACCATGGGGGTGGTGCCCGGCTTGGCCGTGCCCCCCGCCCCCGCCGCTCCAGCCTTCGCCCCCGGCGAGCGCGTGAAGGTCGAGCCCATGAGCCGCATGCGCAAGATCATCGCGGACAACATGGTGAATTCCAAGCTGCGCACCAGCCCCCACGTCTACACGATCTTCGAGATCGACATGAGCAATGTGGCCCGCCTCCGCGCTAAGCACCGCAAGGCCTTCGAGGAGATGTACGGCACGAAGCTCAGCTTCATGCCCTTCATCATGAAGGCCGTCATCAAGGGTCTTCAGGCCTTCCCCATCGTGAACAGCTCGGTGGATGGCGACAACATCATCTACAAGCAGGACATCAACCTCGGCATCGCCGTGAGCCTGGACTGGGGCCTCATCGTCCCCGTGATCAAGAACGCCGACAGCCTCAACCTGGGCGGCCTGGCCCGCAGCCTGAACGACCTGGCCGAGCGCGCCCGCGCCAAGAAGCTACAGCCCAGCGAGATCAGCGGCGGCACCTTCACCATCACCAACCCCGGCGTCTTCGGCGACATCTTCGCCCTGCCCATCATCAGCCAGCCCCAGGTGGCCATCCAGGCCATCGGCACCATCGCCAAGCGCCCCGTCGTCGTCACCGACGAGCTGGGCAATGATGCCATCGCCATCCGCCAGATCATGTTCAGCGGCCTCAGCTTCGACCACCGCGTGATCGATGGCGCCGTGGGCGACCAGTTCATGAGCGTGGTCAAGAACGAGCTCGAGAAGGGCACCTTCGGGCTCGAATAGAAGGATGAAGTAAGAAGGATGAAGGATGAAGTGGGCCCGCCCCTTCATCCTTCATCCTTTCGCTTTCATCCTATTCAGTACGGGTTCGTCTCCTCCACGAGTTCCCGGTACTGCGCGAACTCGCCCTCGAAGAGCAGCTTGATGATCTTCGTGGGGCCGTTGCGGTGCTTGGCGATGACCAGCTCGGCGGTGTTGTCTGGAGGCTCCTCGTCGGCCTTGGCGATCATGCGGCGGTGGATGAAAGCCACCATGTCGGCGTCCTGTTCGATGGCGCCCGAATCACGGAGGTCGCTGAGCTGGGGGCGCCCGCCGGCCCGGTGTTCCACTTCACGGTTCAGCTGGGAGAGGACCACCACCGGAATGCCCTGATCCTTGGCCAGCAGCTTCAGACCGCGACTGATTTCACCTACGCGGGTAGCTTCGTTCTGCTTGGAGGCTCGGGATCCATCGGGGCTGCTGATGAGCTGGAGGTAGTCCACCACGAGGAATTCCACCCGTCGATTGGACTGGCTGCCCTGCTTGATGACCATGCTCTGGATCTGGGGCACGGTGATCGAGGCCTGATCGGAAATGTAGATGGGTAGTTGAAGCAACTCATTGCCCGCTTCCCGCAGGCGCTCCCGCGCATCATCGGAGAACTCCCCCGCCTGGACCCGCTTGAGGTTCACCCGGGCCTGGGAGGCGAGCATGCGGAGGAAGACTTCCTCCTGGCTCATTTCCAGAGAGAAGAAGGCACCACAAATGCCCCGCTTCTTCGCGGCGGCGAGCACCCAATTCAGGGCGAGCGCGGTCTTGCCGATGCCGGGGCGAGCCGCCAGCACGATGAGGTTCCCGGGCTGGAAGCCCTGGGTCAGGGAATCCAGGGCCGGGAAGGCGCCACCCGTGGTGACTCCCGAGTGCCCCTGGCCATCCAGCCGCTCGTAGAGCTTGGCCATGCCCTCCATGCCCACTTTCTCAATGGAGAGGAGTCCCTTGCGATCGGCATCCCCCTGGGAGAGCCGGAAGAGTTCTTCCGCGGCCACATCCACGAGGCCCTCGGGTCCCTCCTCCTCGTTGGCGGCCTGACGGGCCAACCCCGCGCCGAGACGCAGCAGGCGCCGCAGCTTGTGCTTCCGCCGGAGCAGATCCGCCAGCACCTGGGGGCGCCCCACCTCCTGAGCGGAGAGCAGCTCGGTGAGGCCCGGGAAGCCGCCCACGGTGGCGAGTTCCCCGTTCTGATCCAAGGCATCCTTCAGGGTGAGGGGATTCACCTCCACCTGGCGTTCCAGGAGCCGCACCAGGGCTTTGTAGAGGGCCTTGTGCGCGGGGACGACGAAGTCCTCCTCCGTCAGCCCAAGGACCACCTCCGCGAAGGCCAGGTCCCCGCCCGGCGCGCAGCAGGTGGCCAGGAGGCTTCGTTCAGCCTCAGGGTCCTGCGGCAATCGGTCGGGGAGCCAGCCGTCCATGGGGATCAGTTACCGGGAGGCGTGTAGGTCCCGCCGTTCCGGAGCACGAAGATGGGGTTCGTGATGGCCAGGGGGTAGATTCCCCGCTCGAGCTTGAACCAGACGGGGTACAGCGTGTTCCAGGGAGCCGAACCCAGCGTGGGTCCAGCGTCCGGCGTACCGGCTTCCACCACGATGCAGGAGTCCTGGGTCAGGGCGAGCCCGGGGACCGAGACGGTTCGCCGACGGCCGTCCGCGGGATCCACCGCGAAGGTCGAGGGATCCAGGGTCTGCACCAGGCTGCCATTCACGTAGATTCGGACCTGTTCCACGGGCACCCAGTCCGGGGCCGTCAGGGCGATGTTCAGCGTCACGGAGGCATTGGTGCCGGTCAGGAGTTGGCCGGGGCCGGCGGTGCCGTTCACATCGACTTCCAGCATGGGCCCCGTGGAGGCCACGGCGGCGCCAGATTTCAGCGCACTGAGCACACCGGAGAGGTCCGATTCCGTGGGCGTCGCCGGCACCTTCAGGTAGGTCCGGGCCAACCCCACGGGGGTATCGACACTGAACTGGCCGGAGGAAAGCCCCAGGGCCTTGGTGAAGAAGCTCGGAGACTGGGCGGATACCAGCTTGAACCAAATTTTGCGCAGATCCTTGTACTCCTGGTGCCAGGAGGCCGGCGTCTGGGAAGCGAGGCTCTCGCCCCGGAGCAGCTCGAGGGCATCGAAGTCGCCCATCTTCTTGCCATCCGAGTAAGGGCTGGTCAGCGTCCACCAATGGTTGGGATTCGCCGGATTGGCATCCACGAGCGGGTCCGTGAGGGAGAAACCCTTCACGGTGAAGAGACCGCCGGGCCCCAGGGGGCGATGGACGACATTGAACTGCCCTTCGGCCTGGCTCAGGAAATCCGCCAGTGTCCACGCCGAGTTGACTCGGTTGGAAGGCGCTCCTGCCACGGCGGGATCCGGCGTGAACAGGGCGGTCACCGTCCCGCAATCCGCCAAGGTCGAGGAACGGGCACCGACCACCAGGGGATCATCGCCGATGGGCTGATAAAAGGACCTGTCCTGGATATAGCCGGTGATTTCGTAGCGAAAGCCGGCATAGGATTCGGTGGCCGAAATGGACCGGTCCGTTTCCGTCCGCCCCACCACTTGGACATCTTCAGCCACCGCACCCGCCAGCTGTTCCATGGGATGCATCCCACCCGTGGTGGCCATGCTGGGGCCCGGCATGTCGAAGCTCAGCCAGCCCGAGGGTGCCGTTTTGCGCTTGAAGAGGATGGAGGAGAATTCCGAGCCACCCGCCACCGCGACCTGGAAATCCTCAACATGGAGGGTGGACAGGGGCCCGCGGATGGCGAAGGCCCGGAAGTTCTCCATGGGAGGCAGCTCGAAGTGCCCAGCGAGGAACACGCCTCCGGCGGCCCCGGGGAACCCCGTCCCGAACGCTTCATTGCCGGCCCGGAACGACACCGCGCCAACCCCTTGATCCCCAGCAGTCTTGTGGGTGCCGAAGACGGTGAACATGGTGCTCCAATGCCGGCTACGGAGCAGGTTCGGGTCCTTGGTCGGATCCAGATTGCCGGCGGAGTCGAGGCCGGCGATGGCGATGCGCATGGGCTGAAGCACCCCCGCCACGCCGGAGGTATCCCGGCTGGCGAAGAACTGGCTCAGCAGGCGGTAGTTCACCTGATTCCCCGCGTCGTCGTAGGCGAAAGGGAAATTGTTCCGCTCCGGTGCGAGGTGCTCTCGGACCGAGAATGTCTTGCCGTCCCTGGGTTCGAGGTAGTCGGCCAGGTTGGTCTGGCGATCCAGCGAGGCATTGGTGAATTTGAGGAAGGGGGTATTGGCACCTTCGTTCCGATTGCGGACGATCACCCGGTAGATCTGGTTGTGCCCCGTACGCGAGGGATCCGCCGAGAGTTCGGGGATCGCGGGCAGAAGCGTGAGGTTGGGGCTCGAGCTGAGGGTTACGGCATTGGAATCGAAGACTTCTCCCCGCTCCAGGAATTCAACCCGCTCGGTGATCCACTTCGAGTCATCCAGCTTGTCCCCTTCAGGGTTGAAGACGGCCGGAGCCAGATACCGCTCGAACCGGAATTCGGTCTGGAGGGATCCGCTCCGAATGGCAGTGCCGAAGGTACTGAATGAGACCGCTCCGAAGACCTGATCCAAGGGATTGACCCGATCCACCAGCATCTGATTGAAGATCGAGCTGGCCTGGCTCGTCCGCTGGGCGCCCTGGCTGGCCCCCGAGATGGCATAGAGGATTCGGTCGTAGGTCAGGGAAGCCGCCGCCCCGAGCTGTTTCGGGACGTTCGTCATCGGATCGAATTCAGGCACTTTACCGACGACGATCCGGGCAGGCACCTTGGGCCGGGGCTCGGAGAGGACATGCTGGGGGTCGACGGCGACGAGGACGTGGGTCTGGCTCGCCGCATCACCCATGATCCCCATGGACATGTGGCTATCCACGAAGTCCCCCGCGGATTCAGCACCCTGGAGCCCAACGCCGGTGGCCCGCACCGAGGTCTCCAGCGGCTTGGTGAAGTCGCTGCCGGGGATCTCAACACCCCAGTCATGGACGAGGCTCAACGTGGCAGGGCCCACCGTGGAGGTGCCGGCGGCCTGGGTCAGGCCGGAGGTGTATTGGGCGGGGACCACGGCGCGGAATCCGCCACTCCCCCGCTGTTCGATGAAGTCGCCGATGGAGTAGACCGGCACGGAACCACCGGTGTGATTGACCAGCGTCGTGGAGAGTGCGAACTGGCGCCCCCGGAGACCGAGGGAGATCGAGTGGACCACCTCCAGACCGATGACCCGGCCGTGGGCATCCCGGGGCAGGCCGAGCTTGTTCCCGGTATCCAGGACCCCGCCGACCATCTCAATGCGGGAGGTGTCGCCCTGGGTGACCGGGGTGATGGAATCGAAGACCAGGGGGAGCTCGGGATCCTGATTCAGCACGGGGACGATCCGATCCACCATGTCGCTGGGTACGGGGACGCGCTTGAAGCTCTGATTGAGGTTGATGGTGCCCACATCCAGGATGGCTCCGCCCGAAGGGGCGCCGAACTGGCCTCCCCGGTTGAGCCAGGTCCCGCCATCCACGGCCAGCGAGGTGAAGTCATTGCCGAGGTAGAAATCCCCGGCCCCCGCGGTGGCCTTCAGACCCGTGACCTTGTCCCCCCCCTGCTCAGGGATCTCAGTGGCCTCCAGGGTCGGGCGGTTGATGCCCGTGGCCCGGTAGCAGCCGGTGCCGGCGACGGCCAGCAACATGAGGAGCGGCCAAGCCCTCCGGGAAACGATTGGGGCCTGGGAATGCGGAATCGGCTGGGTCATCGGCTGGGGTGCTCGGAACGGGTCAAGGGCGATTGGAGCGTAAGGATCTATGCTAACCGAGCATGTCGATCCTTG